>NZ_JBKHUP010000170.1:0-11297 GCF_046565525.1 Coleofasciculus sp.
GTCAAAAATCCGCTACGGAACCTACGGGGCAGGATGTAGAAACCCGCCCCTCAACGAAGTAGGGGCGGGTAGTTCATACGAATGGCTCGTACCCCAAAATTAACCTTTAACCGGGGAACTCTACTCTTACATCCACCCCCACGGGGTAAGGCGTGGGTGGATTATGCGACGTGGGATGATCGGGTGGAGAAGTTTCGGATTCTGGGAATGCACTACCGCCCCTTGGTGGAAGTGCTGCAAGCTGAAGGGGTCGATTTTATTGATGAGGCGAAGGAATTCATACCCTTGGAGTTGGTATCCAGCTTTGAGATGGAACCGTATCCCCATCAACAGGAAGCCTTATTAGCCTGGAAATTAGCGGGGCGCCGAGGGGTGGTGGTATTACCCACAGCCGCCGGAAAAACCTATCTCGCCCAACTCGCAATGCAAGCTACCCCTCGCAGTACATTAATTGTGGTGCCAACGTTAGATTTGATGCATCAATGGTACGCGCAGTTAGAAGCGGCGTTTCCGGATGTAGAGGTGGGATTACTGGGGGGAGGTTCGCGCGATCGCACGCCAATCTTGATCGCCACTTATGATAGTGCCACAATTCACGCTGAGTCCCTGGGGAATCAGTATGGGTTGTTAATTTTTGACGAATGTCACCACCTACCCACCGACTTTTATCGATCCATAGCCGAATACGCGATCGCACCCTACCGATTAGGACTCACTGCTACCCCTGATCGTACTGATGGGCGTCATCATGACCTAGATGGCTTAATTGGTCAACAGGTTTATCGCAAAAGCCCCGATGACCTAGCCGGGTTAGCCTTGGCTGAACATAAGGTGGTGCAGATTAAAGTCAAACTATCACACCAGGAGCGCGATCGCTACGATGCCTGTCTCAAACTACGTAATGATTTTTTAAGAGAATCGAATATTTACCTGAGTAGTTTAGACGGATGGCAACGATTTGTGCAAACCAGTGCCGGTTCTCAAAAAGGACGCCGCGCCATGTTAGCCCATCGGGAAGCCAAGGAAATCGCTTTAGGAACGGAAGGAAAATTACGAGTATTAGCAGATTTAGTCGCCAAACATTATCCGGAACGTATCTTGGTGTTCACGAATGATAATGCTACCGTTTATCGGATCTCCCAAGAATTGCTGATTCCCGCCATTACTCACCATACCCCGGTTAAAGAACGCCATGAAATTCTCCAACGGTTTCGCGAAGGAGACTATAAAATCTTGACCGCATCCCATGTTTTAAATGAAGGGGTTGATGTTCCTGATGCACGAGTCGCGATTATTTTATCGGGTACGGGTTCAGAACGGGAATATGTACAGCGATTAGGGCGCGTGTTACGCAAGGGAACTGATCAGAATAAGTTGGCGATATTGTATGAAGTGGTTGCGGAAAATACCAGTGAAGAAGGAACATCTCAACGGCGGCGCGGTTCAAGTGGTAAAGCCAAAACTAAAGCCAAAGACAAACCCCAAAAAGTGGAGAAGCCAAAGCATCGACAATTAGAAATTTTACCCTCTCAACCCTACGAAATAAAACCATCTCAATCACCGAGAGCAGCCGAAAAACCGGGGAAATATGACCTATGATATTAAGTTGAACTCACTGATACAAGTGAGGTTTGTAGGGGAGCATGTCAGGGACAGCACAAAACGCTCAAGTAGGTTGGGTAGAGCATAAGCGAAACCCAACAGGCTCTCGATGGCGTTGGGTTTCGTTCCAAAGTCCCAACTTACAAAGGTGACATGCTCCCGGTTCGTAGTAAGCACTAAAGTGCTTAAAAAGAAAGTATTTTAAACTCAAATTTTCCTCTCTAAAAAAAGTTTAGCCAAACCAGACATGCAATAACCAATGATTGCGTTAACTAAATTTATGATAAAACTCATTAAACTGGTTTTAGCCATCATTCTGGTGTTTCCATCATTTTATTTAAGAACACCTTTTCTGGCAAGTGTAAGGGGTTGGGCATTTGGTTTGGTCTTTATCCTTAGTTTAGGATTAATCATTGCGGAAATTTCCGGCTGGAAGAAAAATTCAAGCCAGAAAGAAGTTATCCTCAGCGTTTTGATTTTAGCGATCGCGTCATTCAGTTTTTCCTTGGCGGTGACGAAGGAAGTTAAGTTTCAGTTAACCAAACAAGCGATTCTCAATCGAGAAGCGAGCCAATTGGAAACACTAGGTCAGCACTTTATCGTGGGTTATCGCAATTTTGAGGAGGTCAAAATCCTCGTCGAAAAAGGCGCGATCGCTGGTGTGTTTATCACGAAACGGAATATCCAGAATAAAACCCAAGACGAAATCCATCAAGAAATTCAATCGTTACAAGAAATTCGCACCAGTCAGGGGTTATCGCCGTTGTGGATAGCCACAGATCAAGAAGGCGGTATCGTCTCTCGATTATCTCCGCCTTTAACTCAATTGCCTCCCTTATCGTCGATTATTAAGGACGAAAAAACTATTGACCGCACTAAAGATGATGTTATCGATTATGCCAGTATCCAGGGTAAGGAATTGTCTGAGATTGGTATTAATTTAAACTTTGCTCCAGTCGTGGATTTAAATCAGGGAATTATCAGTCCCGATGATAAATATTCTAAAATTTACCTGAGAGCCATATCTGCCGATAAAGACGTTGTCGCTAAGGTGGCATTATGGTATTGCCAAACCCTAGCCAACTATGGCGTAACCTGTACAATTAAGCATTTCCCTGGATTGGGACGACTGGATACTGATACCCATATTGACCATGCTCAATTGAAGACTTCAATAGATGAATTAAGCCAAGCGGACTGGGTGCCGTTTCGGGAAGTCATGAGCAAAACAAACGCCTTTACGATGTTGGGACATGCCCAATTGATGTCCGTTGATCCTGATCATCCTGTATCGTTTTCGACAAAAGTTGTGAGCGAAATTATTAGAAATAAGTGGAACCATGATGGCATTCTAATTACAGACGATT
Source organism: Coleofasciculus sp. (assembly GCF_046565525.1). Classification (NCBI taxonomy): domain Bacteria; kingdom Bacillati; phylum Cyanobacteriota; class Cyanophyceae; order Coleofasciculales; family Coleofasciculaceae; genus Coleofasciculus; species Coleofasciculus sp. The sequence goes on from NZ_JBKHUP010000170.1 coordinate 2,970, forward strand.
TTAGTATGCAGGCTGTCTATGGCAGTCAAGATGGATTAGCTAATGCTACGATAAAAGCTGTGAATGCTGGAGTTGATTTAATTTTAATTGCTTACGACACCGATTTGTATTACAACGCGATGAATGGCTTAATTGCGGCTGAATCGGCTAATCGTTTGGATATTACTGTCCTCAAAAAAAGTAATACCAGACTCAAGCAAGCTATGAGTAAATTATCAATGGATAATTAATAATTGATAATTGATAATTGATTAATTGGGTCTAAGATCTCTTCGTTTACGAAGAAATTAAAAAAGATTTTCCTGATCGCCTAAAATTCTTCCTGAATTGAGAAACATATCAAACGTATCCTTCAGTTGATCCTCAGCGACAATAAGAACACAGGTTCTGCAAACGCGCTGAGGTTTTTTACGAAAATTGGTATGACACACCTAATTCAGTGGATTAGAATTCTCTGGGCGCAAGGATGGTGTCCAGAAAATAATTTGAATTTCTGAGAAAATAAAGGGAGAGCTGTGGCATAGTTAATATCAGCGACAATTCGTTCTATCGTTAACTTTGATGAACACTCCTGTGCAAGTCCTCGTCACTGGTGCAACTGGACGCACTGGTTCTCTCGTCGTCCAGAAACTACAACAACGTAAAGAGCAGTTTATTGTCCGGGGTTTTGCGCGATCGCGACAGAAGGTTGAGCAATTGTTCGGGACAACAGAGGGTTTCTATTTCGGGGATATCCGAGATCCCGCAACCCTCGCCCCCGCCTTGGTAGATTGTCAAGGGTTAGTTATTCTCACCAGTGCTATACCCCAGCCTAAAGGTATCCCACAGCCGGGACAGCGCCCTGAATTAACCTTTGCTACCGGTGAAATGCCAGAAGCGATTGACTATCAGGGTCAGATTAACCAAATTGATACCGCTTTATCAGCAGGGGTCAATCATATTGTCCTAGTGGGTTCTATGGGTGGAACTGATGAAAATCATCCCCTCAATCGTATTGGTAATGGCAACATTTTGATTTGGAAGCGCAAGGCAGAACAGTATTTAATCGATTCAGGAATCGACTATACTATTATCCGTGCCGGTGGGTTGCAAGATCAGCCGGGAGGGAAACGGGAACTATTGGTGGGTAAAAATGATACGATGTTGAAAAATCCGCCCAATGGAATACCTACATCCATTCCCCGTGAAGATGTAGCTGAAGTTGTAGTACAGGCTTTGTTAGAACCGAATGCTCGTAACAAAACCTTTGATGTGATTTCTCAACCCGAAGATGCTTCTGGTGCAGTGATTACCAAAGATTTTGCCGCACTTTTTGCTCAAACAACACCGGGTTTCTAATCCGAATATCAACACCAATGGGATGCCCATGTAGATGATGAAAATAGGGATTGTGTTACAGTTACCTATTTAAGCAATAGAAAACGGCAATGAGTAATACCGCCCCATCAGAGTCTCCAGTTCCACCAACACCACCCCAACCTGAAAAACTTAATCTTGCCACGAAAATGGCTTACGGGGCGGGTGATATGGGGGCGGGGATTACAGCTACCCTGTTAGCGTTCTCCTTACTGATTTTCCTCACCAATGTAGCTGGATTAAGTCCAGGGTTAGCCAGTACGGTGCTGTTAATCGGCAAAATCTGGGATGCTATTAATGATCCCATTGTTGGAGTATTAAGCGATCGCACTCGGTTCCGTTGGGGGCGACGCCATACCTGGATGATTCTATCCGGGATTCCCTTTGGTGTGTTCTTTTTCCTGCAATGGGTTGTACCCCCCATCAATCAGTCGGCGCTGTTTTGGTACTACGTGATTGTCAGTATTTTATTCAACATGGCGTTTACAGGCGTCAATTTGCCCTATACCGCGCTGACGCCAGAATTGACCCAAGATTACAACGAACGCACCACCTTGAATAGTTTTCGCTTTGCCTTCTCTATTGGCGGGAGTATTCTTTCCCTAGCATTGGGTCAATTTATCTTTCAAGCTATTCCCAATGATCAAGAACAATATTTAGTCTTAGGACTAATCTGTACAGTTCTGTCTGTTCTACCCACCTACTGGTGTGTGTGGGGAACCACAGATCCAACGGCGGCTGGGGAAGTGCGTTTCCATAAAACGGTGGCGGAGAGTAATGAAACGGAAATCCCTTTTTTAGAACAGCTAAAAATTGCCTTTAGGAATCGCCCTTTTCTCTATGTCATTGGGATTTATCTGTTTTCCTGGTTAGCTTTTCAGTTAACAGCGGCGATTATTCCCTATTATTTGGTTAACTGGATGGGTCAAGATTCCTATTTTACCGCCGCCTTAGTGGTTCAATCTGTAGCATTAGTGATGCTGTTTGTCTGGAATTGGGTGAGTCAGCGCGTCGGGAAACGGGCAGTTTATTTTATGGGAATGAGTGCATGGATTGTCGCCCAAGGCGGACTATTCTTTTTACCACCGGATCAGGTTGGTTTAATGTACCTCCTCTTTGTCATGGCAGGGTTTGGTATTGCCATTGCCTATCTCATCCCTTGGTCAATGTTACCCGATGTAATTGAATTGGATGAACTGAATACAGGTCAACGGCGCGAGGGAATTTTCTATTCCTTTATGGTACTCCTGCAAAAGATAGGATTAGCATTGGGGTTGTTTTTCGTGGGACAAGCGCTAGATTGGTCTGGGTTTTTGAGTAGCGAACCGGGTCAACCGATACCCGAACAACCGGCTTCAGCGCTGCTAGCGATTCGGTTAGTGGTGGGTCCATTACCCACCGTGTTCTTAATCTGTGGGTTAGTTTTGGCATATTTCTATCCCATCACCCGCGAAGTTCATGCAGAAATTCTGTTGAAGCTTCAGGAACGCAAGTTAGGTATGGATACTGATACTTCCGCTGACGAAGGTTTAGAACATGGGTGATGCTGTGACTCAGAAAAATACAATAAAGCCCCCATACAATAAAGCCCCCCTTTCAAAGGGGGGTTTGGGGGGATGAGAAAGGTTTGGGGGGATGGATATAAACCTTATCAACAATTTGGTCATGTCTCAATTAAAAGAAGGACGCTATTTTCTACCGTATAATCCTATTCTGGTTGAACGAGCCAAGAAAATGCGACAAAATCCTACCCCAGCCGAGCGTAAACTATGGCAGGACTATTTAAGACAATTTCCGTTAAAAGTATGGCGGCAAAAACCCATCGATAATTTTATTGTTGATTTCTATTGTGCCAAACTGAAGTTGGTTATCGAAGTCGATGGAGATACTCATTTTTGCGAAGAAGCGATAATTTATGACCAAAATCGCACTCATATTTTAGAAGGTTACGGTTTGCAGGTGGTACGTTTTACCAATAATGACGTGATGAATTGTTTTGATGCAGTTTGTGAGTGTATTGGTGGGTTTATCTCCCCGATCCCCGGAAATATCCCCCCTAGCCCCCCTTTGAAAGGGGGGAACTGGAGTGAAGATGAGCTTTGATACCAAATCTGCCTTTGTCACCTCCTTTATCCTTGTAGCGGCTATTCCCCACACCCCACACCCCACACCCCACACCCCACACCCCACACCCCACACCCCTCAACTCCAGTCCAGTGATAGACCGAGAGTTGTTTATTTATCATTCAAGTTGTGATCATTTTGCTATAATCTTCCTCTAATTCGACTGGGTGGAATAACCTGATCGATATCAAGTTGGCAATTAAACTCACAATGACATACCCTAGAAAACAGCCAATTTCCCCGGTGCAGCTTAAACGTCAAAGACGGGGAAAGCTAGCGGCGTTAGTGCTAGCTTTCCTGTTGCTGCTATTGTTTCCCGTTAGAGTTCTCGCTCAAGATACCGAAACCTCTGGGGGTTTCCTGGGTGCGATCGACACGGTGTTCTCAGCAATCGTCGAAGACTTAGCCAAAATTCTGTTCTTCGACATCGTTGGTTTCCCGTTGATTGTGCTGTGGTTAATTGTGGCGGGTATTTTCTTTACGATTCGCCTGGGCTTTATTAATATCCGTGCCTTTAAACATGCGATTGATGTGGTACGGGGTAGGTATGATGATCCAGAGGAAGAGGGACAAGTCTCCCATTTTCAGGCGCTGGCGACGGCGTTGTCTGGAACGGTGGGATTGGGTAACATTGCTGGCGTGGCGGTGGCAATCCAGATCGGAGGTCCAGGCGCGATGTTCTGGCTGACGTTAGCGGGTTTTCTGGGGATGACGACTAAACTGGTGGAATGTACCCTGGGACTAAAATATCGCATCGAACGCCCTGATGGTACAGTCGCGGGGGGACCTGCTTATATGCTCTCACGCGGGTTAACCAATATGGGACTGAGTCGTCTAGGAAAAGGATTGGCAATTATTTTTTCCGTGCTGGCGATTTTGGGTTCGATGGGCGGCGCGAATATGTTCCAGTCTAACCAAGCAGCGGCGGCTTTTATCGGTATATTTCCGGGGATGCAGGGATGGATCGTCGGTCTGGTTTTGGCAGTGTTAACCGCGATCGTGATTATTGGTGGAATTGAGCGAATTGCTTCAACTACGGGTTTTCTAGTGCCAGCGATGGCGGTACTCTATGTCATGGGTTGTCTGTGGATTGTTCTGGTAAATTTGCCCCAAGTTCCCAGCGCGATCGCAACCATTATTAGCCAAGCGTTTGTTCCTGGAGCGATTGAAGGCGGTATTATTGGCGTTATCGTGCAAGGGGTGCGGCGTAGTGCTTTTTCCAATGAAGCGGGAATTGGTTCAGCCGCGATCGCTCACTCGGCGGCTCGTACTGATGAACCGGTGCGCGAAGGGATTGTCGCCCTCCTCGAACCGTTTATTGATACGATCATCATCTGCAACATGACCGGAATCATGATTGTCCTGACTGGCGTCTATCAAAATACCGGTGAAGCAATCGACGGTTCCCAGATGACGCTGAATGCCTTCGCCACGGTTAGTACCTGGTTCCCGATTGTTCTCGCGATCGCGATTTTCCTGTTTGCTTTCTCCACGATTATTTCCTGGAGTTATTACGGCGAGATTTCTTGGCAATATCTCTTTGGTCAACGCACAATTATTATCTATAAGCTGATTTTTGTCACCTGCGTTTTTATCGGTGCTGTGGTAGCACCCAGCGCGGTGATTGATTTTAGTGATTTAACGCTGCTGATGATGGCACTTCCCAACCTGGTTGGAGCTTATTTCCTCTCCAACGAAGTGGCAGAAGACATCAGTAATTATATGCAGCGGCTGCGTTCGGGGCAAATGCCAACTTATGCCCAAAAGCAAGCCGCTATGGGAGTCACCCCTCAAGAAACTGGAGACTAGTGCGGCGCGGCGGAAATACTTGAGCAGCTTCGTAGATACGATGAACCAGGGGGAGCAGAGGGAGCAGGGGGAGCAGGGGGAGCAGGGGGAGCAGGGGGAGCAGGGGGAGCAGAGGGAGCAGGGGGAGCAGAGGGAGCAGAGGGAGCAGAAGTAGGAGAATAGTTTTGAGTTTTGCCGATTGTAGGGGCGGGTTTCACAATTAACAATTAACAATTAATAATTAACAATTATGAGCTGGCTAAAAAAGAATGAGGTGCTTGTACCGACTGATTTTTCGGATATATCCTTTACTGCACTGGCTCCCGCTTTAGAGTTTGTCGAGGACATATCTCATTTGCATGTTATTCACGTTCTTCTGCCTCTGAGTGCAGTTGATCCAGGTACAATATGGAAAACTGTCACCTCAGAATCTCGGCAAAACAACGCCAAATCAGTCCTGAAAAACAAGCTGAGTGAACTGGGGTATGCAGGAGTACAGATTCAAGTTTCGATTGGAACTCCCAGTCATGAAATTGTGGACTATGCCAAAGACAAAGGAGTGGAATTAATTGTCATGCCTACCCACGGACACACAGGTGTCAAGCGTGTTTTGATGGGTTCTGTGGCTGAGCAAGTGGTGCGGCTGTCTCCTTGTCCGGTGTTGTTACTCCGTTGAGTAGTGAAACCCGTCCCTACACACATACCAGGTTCCCTCGCTTTTAAAGGCTTCTTGCATCACGTCTCGACATTGCTTCCCCAGCTTCCCTCATCCTGGGCGAGTGCGCTTCCTTGAGTAATTTTCTATAATGTATGTAACATTTCTTAACAACGAAGGGAAGCTGATGGATTATCCTAACTTAGCGCAAATTTCAGATCAGCTAGAGAGTGGCAACTCCCGCGATCGCATGTTGGCGCTAGCCCACCTCCGTAACGTGCCCGCAGAGGATGCTGTGCCTTTAATCAAGAAGGTTTTAGATGATCCCAGTTTACAGGTGCGATCGATGGCAGTCTTTGCCTTAGGGGTGAAGCAGACGGACGAATGCTACCCTATTTTGGTGAAATTACTCGATGACCCCGACTATGGCATTCGCGCTGATGCCGCCGGAGCATTAGGATATCTAGAAGATGCCAGAGCCTTTGAATCGTTAGTCCGGACATTCTATGAAGATACGCAATGGTTAGTCCGGTTCAGCGCGGCTGTCGCATTAGGCAATATAAAAGATCCCCGCGCCCGTCAAGTTCTCACTCAGGCACTCGATAGCGAAGAAATCGTGGTACAACAGGCGGCTATCTCTGCATTGGGTGAAATTAAAGCCGTCGAAGCCGTGGATGATATCCTGCGCTTTGCCCAGTCTCCCGATTGGTTAGTGCGCCAACGCCTAGCCGAAGCCCTCGGTAACTTACCCACTCCAAAAAGCCTGTCAGCATTAAAATTCTTGGCAAAAGACAGCCATTCCCAAGTTGCTCAAGCTGCATCCATTTCCCTGAACCGCTTGCAAGAGGCGGCAAACCCAGCCTAAACTCCTGCCCATATCTTTCCCTGAAGCCAGGAAAAAGCAAAAATGAACTATAAATAACCAAGGAGAACGATAAAATCAGTTAAAGCTTTGTTAACGTGAAACGTCTGACTTCATGGATATAAAAGAGTTTTTTGAGCAGAGTGCTGGGCGATGGTTTTCTCAGCGCACCAGCCACCATCTGGCATTTAAGCAAGCTGAAAATGGTAAATCCAATATTACGATTGAAATGATCGCGGCTGATGCGCCAGAAGTGGTTCAGCTATGTCAACAGTACGAGGTTGATCCAGCCTTAGCCCTCTGTGGTGCCAGAGTGACGTGGGATGGCACAATGGATTGGGATGAAGAGAAGCATCAAGGCTCAACGGTGCTGGTGCCAGTTGCTGATCCTGATAAGCCCAATGAAGGGAAGCTATTGCGGGAAATGGGTTATGCGGAGAAAGCCCCGGTAGCTGGTCACTATATTATGGGGGATGATCAGGCGCTGACGTTAATTACCGACTACGAAACCATGTATTCTGAGGAGCGTTTGTGGTTTGCTAGTCCTAACTTACGGCTAAGGACGAGCATTTTGAAGCGATTTGGCGGCTTTAGCATGGCGTCTCTGTCTTCAGAAATTCGCATGGGTGTGACTAAATCGGCGCAAGAATCACAAGATGCGGCGGCTAAGGCTTAATTGTTTTTGTAGGGGTTTGGTTACCAAACCCCTACGGCGTGGTGAGGATGTCAAAAATCCACGCCACCATATCTTCGACTAAATTGGGCTGATTGGGGGAGAATGATTTTAAGGGACTATTGGGTTGATGGGTGATGACAGCAATTGCCCCATCAAATTTGCTTAAGTCGGCTAGAAATGTGGGGCTAAAGTCTTCGGTTGGGGGTTCTGTGTTGGGTAGGGGAGTGCTGTTGTAGAATAGCCAAACGATGGATTTATTGCTTTCGATTAACTGTTCATCCCAATAGGCTTGCAATTGTGCCAGGGTTTGGGGTGTGCCATGGCTGCTTTTGGGGAATTTGTGGCGTCGCATTTCGTGGTAGATTTTGGCAGAAGGGTTTTCGCGATCGAGGAATTTGTTGGCGTCGATGGCAATGAGTCGGGGCAAGTCTTGAATTTCGCCGATTTGGGTTTTGGTTTCTAGGGCGGTGTGTAGGCGTTGGGGTAATTCTTTGAGGGTGAATGTGTTGGCTGGGGTTGTGGTTTCTATTGGCGATTGTTCATTCTCTTTTGCTTCTAGTTGATGCCATGCTTGGTAAAAGGTGGGGTAGGGGAGAGTTTGGGCGTAGTGCCAGAGGAGTTCATAGCAATTTTTATATCGATTAAAGTCATTTTGGCGAGTCTTATCGGATAAGTAATCCTTCAATGCGGTGATAACTTCTGCCATCTTCTGATTGTCTGTTATCTTCTTTAAGCTATCAATTGCTTGCCTACGGGTAAACTCATCCTGTGAAGTATGGATTAATTGGAGTAAAGCGGCGATGGCTTGGGGATTGTCTTTGTCTATTTTCCCTAAACTCTCTGCGGCTTGCAAACGAGTAGATTCAT
>NZ_JBKHUP010000171.1:0-11154 GCF_046565525.1 Coleofasciculus sp.
CCGTACCTCCGTCACCCCGCTATCCTACCCCACCCTACGAAAGTTGAGGGTGGGGACAGCCGCGCTCACGTTCTATTCATCTTTGCATAACTTTACAAAATCGGTACGGGTAACATTCGCTACCTATGCTTCCCGATGATGACTTATTACTTCTCAAGAGTCCCTTCATCCCTACATCGGAGACTTTTTCATATACCCACCTCGCGGTCAAAGCGTAACATCTCTAAACTGCGATCGCCGTAGAGATCGGTGATATGATCCCGACAACAGTCGATGGCAAAGTCGTTTAACTCTTCCGGTTCAATCCCGAACATCTCCTGAAAGATATCCGCCTCCACCCGACAGAAGCGAGGGCGATGGGCATAAATGCGACATTCACGAGTCTCATGATCAAAATTGACACACCATCCGTCTTCCCCCACCATACTCAGATACTTGTCCAACTCCTCTGGAGTCAGATAAGTTTCTAATCCAGGGCGTTCTGTTGGGTCAAGATAACAGCATGCACCACATTGCTTTACACAACGCCAAGTTGCCATTGCGTTTCACCATAGCGATTAATTGCAGGTTTCTCTAGGATAACGGGTTTTCGTCTGTGGGATGGGGAATGATGAATGACGAATGACAAATGACATTTTTGTTGCGTTTTGTATAGTTTTGTTAATTTGATTAAAAAAACTGGGCAATTAGCCAGTAAAATCTAATCGGCAATTTTTAACGACACCATCCAAATTAAGTTAATCGGGAGGAGAGATGGATTTAAGCTTTTTAGGGAATATCAACTGGGAACTGATTGCTCAGCTTAGCGTGCTGGCTGCGATCGTGATTGCTGGTCCTGTAGTCATTTTTCTACTGGCTGCGTTTAAGGGAGATCTCTAGCCGTCTGTTTGTAGGGGGAGCATCTTGCTCCCTGATGCATTGAAGCTGGGGGAGCTGGGGGAGCTGGGGGAGCTGGGGGAGATAGGGAAGCCATGTGATGACAGTTGTAGGGGCGGGGTTGACAACTATCGTTTCTTTTGCACCCTTTCTCTAACTAAACCCGCCCCGACTAAATGACAAATGACCAATGACAAATCACAAGTTTAAAGCACGAGTCGCGGCTTTGATTAACTGATAATAGTGAGGTTGGGTAACATCCACCTGTTTAGCCTCGTCCCGATTGAACCCTAAAAGTCCGGTACGCTGTCCTTTTTGAATTACCAGAACTTTGCCTTGATCATTTTTAATTCGTAGTTCGTTTAATGATTCCCACAAGCTACAGGTATAACGGCGTTCATTGTGATGAAATTCGGCTTTTTTTATCGATGATGGGGCTGATTCACTCACCCGAATGCCGACTAACTCTAATTCAATTGTCACATTTCCATTCCAGGCATTATCTTTGAGTTTATAGGCAATATCTATATTCGAGGGTAGAGGGAAATATTCACCCCAACGCCACGCGATCGCACTCAGTTGCTTGGTGCCGTCTACCGTAGACAGGGTAAGCTTTACATGTCCTTTGCCCACGAGTTTTTGTTCCACCACTCGCACACCACCTGTCCAGAATATTGGGTCAGAATTACCAATCCCACAAGGATGCAATCGGTCAATTTGTTGGTATAGATTATAGCTAATTTGATTAAACTTCGCCTCGGCGTCAATGGAGACTAAGGGTTTAAGATGTTCGGGTTCTAAACATTGATGGGCAAAGTGACTGAGTTGAGTTTGAAACGCCGTTAAATTTTCAGTCGGTAAGGAAAAGCCTCCCGCCGCTTGGTGTCCACCGAATTTACCTAATAAATCGTGGCAAAATTGTAGGGCTTCAAAGACATGGAATTCTGGAATTCCTCGTGCGGAACCGCGAATCTGTTCGGGATTTTCGTCTTCATAGGTGCCAATAAATACCGGGACACCATACCGTTCCACCAGACGCGACGCCACAATGCCAATTACACCATGATGCCAATCCGGTTGGACAATGACGAGAACCCGCTGCTGTTGCCAGTTTAAGCCCTGCTGTTCAATCAGTGCGATCGCGTCTTTCTCGATTTTCTCACAGAGGTGCTGGCGTTTTTGGTTAATTTCTTCGCATTGCTTCGCCCGTTCTTTGGCAATTTCCCCATCGCTGGTGGTGAGGAGTTCAATCACGATTTGCGGATCAGCTAAGCGCCCCACGGCGTTAATTCTTGGTCCGAGTTTAAAGCCGATATCTTCCGGTTTCAGGGCGATTTGGTCTTCACTGACGCCTGAGTTTTGGATTAAAGCCTGAATTCCCGCCAGTTGAGATTTGGGTAAGCGTTGCAATCCTCGTTTTAACCAACGGCGGTTAATTCCATTTAAGGGGGCGAGATCAGCAATGGTACCGAGGGTAAACAGTTCTAGGAGTTGGCTAGTGAGTCCCTGGTGCTGACCTAAGTCTTGGGCGAGAGTAACAGCTAATATATAGGCGACACCGACTCCGGCTAAACTGCGATACGGGGAAGATTCGGGTAACTGTTTCGGGTTGAGAATGGCATCGGCTTCTGGGAGTTCAGGGGGAAGGTCGTGATGGTCGGTAATAATTACCTTAAGACCTAAGTCTACAGCGCGTGCGATCGCCTCATGGGCAGAAATACCATTATCCACGGTGAGAATTAGCCCTACGCCTTTATTAGCGAATTCTTCCACGATGCGAGTATTGATCCCGTACCCGTCTTTCATCCGGCTGGGAATCCCATAGTCCACATCCGCCCCTAACCAGCGTAATGCCCTCAGTAACAAGGCGGTACTGGTCATGCCATCGGCATCGTAGTCACCACAGATAGCTATTTTCTCATGTTCTGCGATCGCATCTTTGAGCATATCCACACTAATCGCCAAGTCAGGAAATTCATCAATCGGGCTGGGCATAACCTGGGATTCTGGATATAAATAGACCATGGCTTGGTCTACGGTATCGAATCCTCGGTTAATTAACACTTGACCCAGCAGGGGTGAAAGTCCTGTCCCTTGGGCAAGTTGGTTAGCTTTTTCCGGGTAAGCTGAGGCAATTTGCCATCGCTGATTGGGCAAAGTTTTTGGGGAAGGGGATAGGTCAGAACTGGATTGGCTGAACACGCTAACTTGAGCAATTACATTGGGGCTAGGGATAGTTTACAGCAGATTGGTCTTATGTCATTCGTCCTTGGTCTTATGTCAAACATCCGTTACCTGATTCTGCTTAATCGGGAAGAAACACAGATGAGGGCGTCTATAGGCGTGCAAGGCTTGCATTGGTGGAAAGTCGAGGTGTAGGGGCTGGTTTTCCTGATAACGTTGTGGCACAAACTGATAACTTGACTAAACCCGCCCCTTTTTTTCCTTTGGTATCTGTACCAAAGACCAAATCTGAATGATTTTCCTGATTAAGCTAATTTTGCCAAGACTGTGGCTAATTTACTACCCAATTGTTTTACCGCCGCTTGTTGCGTCTCATCAATCAAGTTCCCATTTTGATCAAATGCCTGATACGCATTAGGAATCGCTTTTTGATCCGGCAAAACCAACACGCCAATATTACCGAGAATGGCACGAACATGCACCAAACCCCGTAACCCACCTATTCCTCCGGGTGAGGTACTCATCAAGACAGCCACTTTATCCCGAAAACAGGAGAGGGCGAGAGGGGGTCCACCTGGTTCTGGACGAGATGCCCAATCAATGGCATTTTTGAGTAAGGGTGAGATAGAACTGTTGTATTCGGGTGAGGCGATGAGTAAGCCTTGATGGGCTTTCATCAGTTGCTTGAATTTGAGGACAGTTTCGGGAATGCCTTCTTTTTCTTCCGCATCTTGGTCATACAGGGGCATCGGTAAATCGCGAAGGTCTAGATAGGTGACTTGGGCACCGGCTTCTTTTGCTCCCGCAACCGCAATTTGTACTAATTTTTTGTTCCAGGAGGTTTCCCGGCTGCTACCTGCAAAGGCTAGAATTTTAGGCGCGTTTGTCATAATTTATTTTAATCCTTTTAGCCGCCAATATTGAGTTAATCTGAATCGATAGTTTAGGCATAAAATGGCGTCTTGTCAATCGTTTTACTGAAGTTAGCCAATTTAGAAGGGCTGATTGGTTTGTGAGGCATCAAGATGCTGCGATCGCGTCTTCCGCCGTCGCCACCATGCATCAATGGAGACGTCATTGAAACTATTGCCAGCAACTAAGATAAAAAACACCAGGCAATATACTAACTGACTCGTCGCTGTATCCCAGTTTTGGAGTAATGTCACCCCATACATCAGCACCACCATTAAGCCAAACCCGGTGACTAAAGCCGCTTGAGTCGCTAATCCCAGTGTCACCAGAAATCCGACTATAAATTCCACAATTGGCACAAGTAAAGCTGGGGCTCTGACTAAGGGTTCGGGAATAAATGTATCTTGAAATAAATCCACCATCGACTGGGCAAAGCCGGGAATATTACCGAGGCGGGTAAAGCCATGGTTAAAGAAGTTTACGCCTAAAACGATTCGCAAGAAGGTATAAGCGATGACAATATCTCGACGACGGAACCAGGGTGTTGGTTGATTTGGCATTTTGTTGATGGTTTAGAGTTGTTTGTACGGCGAAGATAGCGCAACTACGAACTAAGCTGGAGCTAACCATAAGGCGACATTCTTGACATAAGCCTGAATATCTGATAAAGCCTGCGGGTTTTGCTTCATCCCATTCCCAGGGGGTTCATCCACAAAGCTGGGACATCCTGTGGCAATATCCCAGTTGTAGTCAACGAGATGATGGAATGTTGATTGAGCCACAACTCGTCCGAGAAGATTGCCTTCGCGATCGCGAGTTCTCTCGACGGCGATCACGAGATTAAATTCAAGCCCGGTTATTTTGCTTTTACTTGTGGCAATAACTCGTGCATGATCAGCGTCATCGGGTACACCGATTCCGCCTTCATGAGGATGGGCGGGAAAAAGGGTAATCACACCCGTCGCTGATTCGGGATTTTTTAATAGGTTGTGAACGGGTACAATTGGGGTAATGGTTTGATAGTCTCCATTTCGACCTGAATGGTAATTGGGCCACAAAATCGATTGGGTTTCTACATCATCTGGGCAACAACGGGATGGATCAGGATCGGGTTGTTTGGTATGGAAATAATGAAAGATGCCAATCGATTTAAGGGGACACATCGACACCCCCATATCCTGGTGATCACGAGTCGCCAAAATCCCACCGCCTTGTTGATGAAAATGGCTAATCCCAGCACAGTCGTTGGTACTTAACCCATCGCCAACATCAAGGGCAAATAGCCAGAGTTGATCAAACTTATCTCGATCGAGAGTACTCAGCACTGGATCATCCCCATTAGCGTTGGGTTCCCTATCCCTCGCCGTTACTTCACACACCGGGTTTCCGGCTGCATCTGTGAGAGTGGTGAGATAGTTTCGTAATCGGGAAAAACGGGCGATTGTCCAATCGTCTTCCTCTGTCGATAATAAAGTTGTTTGTAAGAGAATGCGGATAGGCTGATGCATGGTAAGTTTTTCCAAAGGTAAGGATGGGTTTTACGATTATCCTCTCTTGCCTGCCCAAATGCCACTAAACTTGCCCTGTTCTTAGGGGCGTTTACAATTATCGTTTCTTTTTCGTCCCAATGCGACTAAACCCGCCCTTTTGAGAGGATTTAACCAAAAACTTTAGGTTTTCGGTTAGGCTCTTGATGGAGACGTTACCAATAGGGGTGTGGAGTAGTCCGGTTGGTGCGATCGCACACAAGCTTTGCTCATCCGATTCCTCTGATTACACAAGACTTTGACGGGTTTGCCAAGCCTCGACACCCTTATTTATCAGCCATTGCCACGGAACCCGTATTCGCGCTAAGATGTATGCCTCCCCCTCACCCATGGGGTTACCGGAATTCAGGGTAACCCCACCCCCCTTGATCTCCCCATGGTTACTCCATAAACTTAGGGCGCGATCGCTCCCTGAGAAGAATGGCATTATAGGATAGCGATGGTAAAAGATTCTCACCGACCAAGAAATGATGATATGGTTCTCGGCGGTCAAAATCCACCCCCGACTCAGGGCGTGGTATTGGGTGGTATTGCTGGGTTAAGGATGCGTTTAACCTCTCCTGTAGTGGATCAACGTTTGACAGCCATTACCGAAGCTACCGCCTATGGGGATGCAGGGTTAAATTTAGTCCTTCAAGCCTTTTTGCAAGATGAATCGCCACGGGTGCGACAAGCCGCCTATTTACTCCTGTGGGATAACACACAACCGTGGGTTAAACAAGCCATTCAACATTATGTCCCTGCGAATCGGGTTGCGTGGTGGCGGTTAAATGAAACAGAAGGGGACATCGCGGCGGATACTGTGGGGGGAAATAATGGTACGATTAAGGGCGCCACGCCGGTGACGATTGTTCCAGGTCGTATGGCGGGATTAGGAGGTGCAGGACATCCGGATGAGGTGAATCCAGATTCCTATCGGTTTGTCGAATTTGTTCTGCCTCAAGGGTTGGGGAGTGCGTTGCAATTTGATGGGGATGATTATGTGGAAATTCCCCATGGATCAGCTTTGAATTTTGGCGTTGGAGATTTCTCCATTGGTGTGGGAGTTAAGACTCGTAGTCGCGGACTTGAGGTGATTCTGGATAAGCGTGTGGAAACCTCTGGCTCGGTGCAAGGATATTTTTTACATCTGCATCAAGGTCGGTTGGGTTTACAATTAGCTGATGGCATTGAGTCAGCTTGGACAAATTATGATAGTCAGTGCTTAATTGCCGATGATCGCTGGCATTATCTGGTCGTAACTGTTGACCGAGATGCGACCGATGGGGGACGATGGTATGTGGATGGGATTGAGTTGAGGAATCGATTTAACCCAAAGGGACGACAGGGTTCGCTGAATAATTTTAAGCCTCTGCGATTGGGACGACGTTCAGATCATCCAGGTGCACCGGGATTCTTTCAGGGTAGGATGAGTGATGTACAACTGTTTAATCGATCGCTAGCCGCACCTGAAATTCAAGCAGTTTATCAAAGGGTTGGGGTTAAGGGAACGCGATCAGGATTTATTCATAAGTGATAAGTATGCGCTTTAATCAATCTAGAGACGTAACTATGATTATGATAGACCCAATTACCCAGCCGGAGATAATACAATATAATTATTAACGTTCTCGAACAGCATTTGCCAAAATTCCTAAAATTTTCTTAATATCATTCAGATAATACTCATCCAAATCAATTTCGATAACCTTTCCTTTAAGGCGCAAAAACTTCCAATTGGTTCCTGACGTGACTGCACCATAAATTTCTGATATCCCATTTCCCTCGCGGTCATTGAATATCTGAGCTGCTACCATTTCCGCTACACACTGCCCCAATCCACCGATAAGATTTTCCTTCTTTGCTTCTACCAGCGTAATCACTGGCGCATTGACAAATAACTGTTCCGGAGACTGGCTGATCAGAAAATCGCAAACTCCATTCAAGCCGCACTCTTTATCAATATCAAATTCAATTCCCGAAAATAAGTTGATCTGCTCTTGTAACTGTCTTCTAATGTCGATTAAAATTGGAGCAATAATCATTTCAGACCGAGCTTTTCCACTATTGCTGGCTAAAGCCAAGGGAATATTATAACGCAAAGTTTCTGTCAGTAAGGGGCTGGGTTCAAACTCAGTAACTTGACTGAACGTATTCATTTTTTCTACAGTAATTAAGTCAAAGTTTTTTTTGACTTTGGCTAACGTAAAGTCACTATATGACATTGGCATCAAAGATAAAAACCTGTAGGTTGGGTTGACGCGCCGAAACCAAACAAAATCTAAGGCAATATTACCTACTGCAAACTTCAATTTAGGCGTGTAATGTAATACCCGTTACTGAGGGCGGGTTTTGTTGATATATCGGACATCAACCGAATGACTCAACCCGCCTTGACCATAAGAATGGGGAATGGTGGACTTTTTTATTGCCAGCGTCCCACAACTACCCGCACTGTACCATCTTCTAACACGTCTTCTTCTTCGACATTAAATCCTTGTTCTTGCACAGAATGCAGTAACATTTTATGGGCGTACTTTTGATTGACGGAATTGACGAATTCTTTTTGGTTAATGCTCGCCCCCCAAAAATCGGCTACGAGTTCATACGCCTCTCCATGCTGGCGAAAGCCTAAATCGTAGCCATTAGACTGGCGAATCACATATTCGGCTTCTGTGGTATTTCCGTGATAGCCGCGTACTGAGGTATTGCATTCGACTTGATACCCCAACTCCTGCAACGTTTGATGCAGAATCTCGCCGTTTTTTATCTGAACATTGATGGTGGTGAAGTGAGACATAGTTTTCGAGGATGGTTAATGATAAATGAAGTTAAGGCAATGTTAGTGAGTTCAGCGTTTGTAGTAATCGATTCGAGCGTTTATGACGAAGACAGCGCAACTACGAACCCAAAGGAGTGTGTCATTGGAGTTAAGGCAATGAGTAGTTGGGGAAATTTATCTCTAGGGAAGGATGTAGGAGTGAGACTCTAGCCAGACGCGATCGCACATCTATTTTATTTAGTCTAAAGCATAACCGCAATTAGGAGGGTTCTCCATGAGACTTCGGATGATGGGTTTGGGTTTGGGTTTGGTGATGGTGCTTTTGCCCGCTTGTAGTATTTTCTCTGAAGATGAGGCGGCTTTGCAGCCAGAGGGGACAACGATTGGTCATGGTTCTACCTTAGGCGATGTGACGGAGGATACGAGTGAGGTTGTCGGTGAGATTGTCAGTGTGGATGGGGAAGTGAAGAAGGTTCTCGGTTCAGATACATTTAAGCTAGAACAGGAAGGACTGTTGGGGGGGAATGACGTTTTAGTGGTGAACGCGAATCCCGATGTCCCGATTAAAAAGCAAAATTGGGTGAGAGTCACCGGGGTGGTGCGTAAGTTTGTCAGTACAGAGATAGAGAAAGATTACAATTTAACCTGGGATTTAGATTTTAAAGAAACGATTAAAGCCGAATACGAAAATCAACCTGTGATTTTTGCCGAATCTGTGGAACTCTTAGCGGTGGATTGAGTGGGAGTTTGCCCATATAGCGGCTTGAGTGCGATCGCGTAGGTTCAATCGGCTTAAAATATGGGTAATATGGTTCTTCACCGTCTTCTGAGAAATATACAGAGTTTGGGCAATTTCTCGGTTATTCGCACCCGTGGCGATTAAGCGTAAGATTTCCTGTTCTCTGGGGGTGAGTTCATCCCAGGCGGTTGAGGAATTGGAGACAGAAGCAGGGATTTGCGTCCGAATCTTTTGACCAATTCCTGGTCCCAACTGAGTATACCCCTTATACACCGCCCGAATTCCTTGGGCTAATTCGTCGGGAGGTGTATCTTTGAGTAAATAGCCAGAGGCGCCATAGTGTAGGGCTTGAGTAACGTACTCATCATCGTCAAATGTGGTTAAGACCAATATTTTGATTTGGGGAAACCGTTGACAGATTTCCCGGGTAGCAGCGACACCATCCATAATCGGCATACGCACATCCATGAGAATAATATCAGGTTGTAGGGTTTCCAGTTGTGCGATCGCCGTTTCTCCATTATCCGCTTCTGCGATAACCTCTAAATCATCTTCAAATTGTAATAAGGCTTTTAAACCGCGTCGGACTAGATTTTGGTCATCAACCAGTAAGATTTTAATCATTTCAGGAAATGAGGGAGATAGGGGAGATAGGGGAGATGCATTCGTAGGGGCTCTCGCATTCGCGCCCAAATCTATCGGTTTTATACCAACATTTCAACGCGAATGCTTCGCCCAATCCCCAACCATTAATCCCCAATGACGAATGACGAATGACGAATGACGAATGACAAATGACGAATCACCACTCAACTATAACTTGACACCCTTGTCCTGGTGATGTGTTAATGGTAAGATGACCCCCTAATGCTTGGGTACGTTCGCGCATCCCTTGTAGACCAAAACCTGTGGTATTCTGCGTCACATCAAATCCTCTGCCATTATCCTGAATCATCAGATGAAACCGGGAATCTGTCCAAATCCGGATACTCACCTCTGTGGCTTTGGCATGTTTATAGATATTGGTGAGGGATTCTTGGATAATCCGATAACTCGCCATTTTCACATCGGGCGTCACCGGATGGGACAAATTGATTTGACAATCGGGTAAGATACCCGTAGACTTGTGGAATTCTTGGATTAAAGACGCGATCGCATCCTCTAGAGATTGCCCTTGTAACGGGTTAGACCGCAGGGTTGCCACGGATTGACGCACGTCTTGAAGCGCAGTAGCGGCGACTTGTTTGACTTCGATTAAAAAGTCTTTGGCTTCTGCGGGATTCGACTCTAAGAGTCGTAAGGCGGCTTCTAAGTGCAGGTTAAACGTAATCAGGGAATGTCCCAAGGAATCATGGATTTCCCTAGCAATACGATTCCGTTCCTGTAAGGTGGCAATATCTTCAATCCGCACCGCATAGCGCCGCAGTTGAGCATTTGCCTGTGCCAATTCTTCCCGACTGCGCCGTTCGGCTAATAAAGCATCGACTAACAACTGTAAGAAGACTAAGACTAATCCAAACACTACTATAGAACTTAAGAGGATAAATAGCCAACGTTCTGGCACCGCAAAATGTGGGGGGCGAAAGGGAGGGCGAGGGCGAAGGCGAAGACTGCGAGACTGAAATCGGTCAACTTCCCGCATTAGGAATAAGACAAAAGCGAATCCGGTAATAATTAAGCGGCTTTGTCGTTCAAAAATAAAACAGTTTCGGATAACTAAAATAATTAACATCAAGGGTAACATGCGAAGTTTACCCACCAGAGAAACAAGGAGAATTAAGCCGATTTCTACTCCGGTGTAAATCACCTTAACCGATTTCTGGGTCGGTAATCTCAACCCCATCAAACCAAAGACGGCTAAACCCAGCAGATTTAGGAAAGGGAAACGAGGGAGGTGGGGAAAGGGAAACCGCAGGAATTCAACAATAGCAATGATTCCCAGCAGAATCCATTCTAGATATAGAAGGAAGGGAATTGGATGTTTGGTCATTGGTGATTCGTTATTGGTGATTCGTTATTGGTCATTGGTGATTCGTTATTGGTCATTGGTTATTGGTCATTGGTTATTGGTTATTGGTTATTGGTTATTGGTTATTGGTTATTGGTTATTGGTTATTGGTTATTGGTTATTGGTT
>NZ_JBKHUP010000172.1:0-11118 GCF_046565525.1 Coleofasciculus sp.
TCGGGTGAAGACTTAGATGACTTATTTGCACAAGAAGAGGCAGAATTAGCCAGCAGCGCCGAGGTAGAGGATTTAGATGCAGATTGGTTAATCGATGAGTCTCAACAGATACAGCAACCAGAAACAGGGGAAACCGCCGCCGATATATTTGGGGATTGGGAAACAACAGAAACATCGTCGGGTGAAGACTTAGATGACTTATTTGCACAAGAAGAGGCAGAATTAGCCAGCAGCGCCGAGGTAGAGGATTTAGATGCAGATTGGTTAATCGATGAGTCTCAACAGATACAGCAACCAGAAACAGGGGAAACCGCCGCCGATATATTTGGGGATTGGGAAACAACAGAAACATCGCCTAGCGAAAACTTAGAGGAACTTTTTAGTCTGGACGAAGCGACTGTTGACGATGATTTTTCATTAGCAACTCTGGCAGAAACCGAATGGGATCTGGATTCACCCAGAGAAAGCGCCGACGAGTTTGCGGAATTAGAAGCTATTCTGAACGTGGAGATGCCAGCCGCAACATTGACCAGCGAAAGCGGCTATGAGTTTGCAGAATTAGAAGCCATGCTGAACGGGGAGACGTCAGCCGCAACATTGACCAGCAAAAGCGGCGATGAGTTTCCGGAATTAGAAGCCATGCTGAGTGATACTCCCTCACATACAGATTTGTTTGAGGATTTAGAAGTATTCTTAGGCGAGGAGGAATCAACTCAAGACAATCAATCGTCTGTCGCTAAAACTCGCCCATCTCAACAGGAAGATGAGCTAGATAAAGAGTTAGAACTCATGCTGCAGGAGGCTCTTCAGGAAACTGATAAATCCACGGTAGGTTCAGCCACAACAAATACAGGTTCGCGACAAAGCGCCTCTTTGCCAAGTCGGCGCACGCCTCGGACATTTGAGCAGACAATGCGAGTGCCGGTTAAGCATCTCGACAGTCTAAATAACTTGGTGGGAGAACTGGTGGTGAGCCGTAATAGCTTAGAACAAGATCAAGAGCGTCTGCGGCAATTCTTGGATAATTTACAGCATCAAGTCTCGGCGTTAAGTGATGTCGGGGCGCGGATGCGGGATTTGTATGAGCGCTCGCTTCTGGAGAGTTCTCTTTTAGCCAGTAGTCAACAGCGCTCTCGCTCTGTGTTCGGGTCAGAGACTTCTGCATCTGCATCCACGAGTTCCGAGTCAGGGGAGGACTATCACCCGTTGGAAATGGATCGCTTTACCGGCTTCCATTTACTCTCCCAAGAGATGATCGAGTTAATCGTGCAAGTGCGGGAGTCGGCGTCAGACGTGGAATTTTTGGTGGATGAAACCGATCAGGTGGCTCGCAACTTGCGACAGGTGACAACTCAACTCCAAGAAGGACTGACGCGATCGCGCATGGTGCCTTTTGCGAATGCGGCTGACCGTCTAACTCGTCCGGTGCGGGAAATTTCTCTCAAGTTAAAAAAGGAAGCCCAACTGCAAGTGGAAGGTCGAGAAACCTTGCTCGACAAAATGATCCTGGAACACCTTTATGATCCCTTAACCCACTTGGTCAATAATGCGATTACCCATGGCATTGAATCCCCAGAAGAACGGCAAGAGATGGGTAAACCAGCCGTGGGTCAAATTATCCTGCGAGCGTTCCACCAAGGAAACCAAACGGTGATTGCCATCTCCGACGATGGTACGGGTATTGACCCAGACCGGATTAAACGAAAGGCAATTGAGAAGAAACTGATCACCCCAGCCGAGGCGAGAGACCTAACCCCGACAGAGTTGTATGACTTTCTGTTCCACCCCGGTTTTAGTACCAAAGACGAAACCGATGAATTCGCGGGACGGGGTGTGGGGATGGATGTCGTCCGCACGAGTTTGAGCGAAATTCGGGGCGCAATCTACATTGATTCGACATTAGGAAAAGGCACAACGTTTACCATTCGTCTACCCTTAACCCTGAGTATTTGTAAAGCTCTATGTTGTCTTTCCGAGCGCGCTCGCATTGCCTTTCCTATGGATGGGGTGGAAGATATGTTTGATGTATCGCGCGATCGCTTCCACAAGGATGCCAACGGTCAAGTCGGTGTCTCCTGGCGGGACACGTTCCTGTCGGTACAACCTCTGAGCGAGTTGCTCTCCTACAACCGTTCCATTAGTCGGGGCAATGTTTATGGGGGTAAGCGAGAAGACGACCAAATCTCAATTGTCGTGCTACGCAGTTCTGGGACATTCATTGCGATTGAAGTGGATCAAGTCTTAGGCGAACAGGAAATCGTAATTAAACAACTCGAAGGTCCTGCGCCTAAACCCATTGGCATTGCTGGGGCGACAGTCTTAGGAGATGGTCGAATCATGCCCATTGCCGATGTGTTAGAACTGATTGATCTTGCCAGTGGACGCCTGCGGAAAGACAGCGTGACGATATGGTCAAGAGGGGACAGCGAAGGTGCAGGAATTGAGGAAGCCCCAGAAACTCGCCATGAGCCACTGGTTCTGATCGTGGATGACTCGATTACAGTCCGCGAACTCCTTTCGATGACCTTCTCCAAAGCTGGTTATCGGGTGGAACAATCCCGCGATGGTCAAGAAGCCTGGGATAAACTACGCTCAGGCTTACCCTGTGATATCGTATTCTGTGATATCGAAATGCCAAGAATGGACGGATTGGAACTGCTGTCTCGACTTCAGAAAGACGAGAATCTTAGCCAGTTACCCATTGCCATGCTTACCTCTCGTGGGGCGAAACGACATCGGCAAATGGCAGCACAGCTTGGCGCGAGTGGTTACTTTACCAAACCTTATCTGGAAGAAGTGCTACTTGATGCGGCTCAGCGGATGATTCAGGGTGAAGTGCTCTTTAGTGCTGAGGCTTGATGAATTTGTAGTCGTATGTCTGGAACAGGCTCCCCCAGCTTCCCCTACCGGACTTGATATAACTTGATATCATGCAGACCAAAAACTCTTCCTCAATCATCAATCACCAATCACCAATCCCAACTGTCCTGAAAGCCTGCGCGATCGCCTTCTGGCTTTGGGGGCTCTCTGGAAGTATGGCGGCTCAGGCGGAGGATGTAGACCTGAAAGTGGGTGTGGTGCAGCGTTTTGGCTCAGAACCCACCGATGAACTGATCCTAAAAGCCACACCTGGGGATCGCCTGAGTTTGCGGTTTTTGGCGGGAAATATGCAACCCAAAACCCTGGAAACCGATCAGGTGACGCTGGAAGTGGCGATGCAACCCCTATCCCAACCCCTTTTAGCTGAACATTTAGTCCTCAGCGATCACGCCACCTTTGAAACCGCAGAAGATGCGGCGAATCAATGGCGTTCACAGGGGATTCAGGTGGAAGTGGTGCAGCCGGAACGCTGGCAAGTTTGGGCGAAAAGGGATGTCTATCAGACGCCCCTGCTGCGACGCCTATTGCTGCAAAGCCTTCAAGCTCAAGGAAAGAACACAGTTAGACTAGAAAGTCAAGTCCTTCCCCAAGTGCCGCGAATTTCGTTTGTGGTAGATGGCTATCGGTATAGTCGTCAGTGGATAGAGATTGATTCGGAGAATGATTTAATCCAGGTAACTCGTGGTGAAGATAAGCGCAACCCGCGACTGTATGCAGGGAGTCTGAAAATCCAGCCTAATGCTTACGGGACTTACACCCTGGTTAATGACGTTCTCTTAGAAACCTATCTGCGCGGCGTTGTCCCTCATGAAATAGGACCAGGGGCGCCTTATGCTGCAGTAGAAGCGCAAACTATTATTGCCCGCACCTACGCCCTGCGGAATCTCCGTCGATTTACGGCGGACAATTACCAAATCTGTGCAGATACCCATTGTCAAGTCTATCGGGGACTCACAGGAACCGTTCCCACGGCTGACCGCGCGATCGCAAAAACCCAGGGGCTAGTCTTAACCTATGATAATGAGTTGGTAGACGCCTTATACTCCTCCACCTCTGGCGGTGTCACCGCGCCCTTTAGTGATTCGTGGAACGGATCAGAACGTCCTTACCTAAAAGCTGTGGTTGACTCGCCTAAACCGATTTGGGACTTATCTAATAAGCCTTTAGGGAATGAACAAAACCTCCGCGAATTCATTAATTTGAAAGAAGGGTTCAATGAAAGTGGCAGATCCCCCTTCCGGTGGCGGATAGAAAACTCCCTCGAACAAATTCAGGCAGATTTACAGCGCTATTTGAAAAAAATCAAACACCCGCTAGCGGAGTTTACCACCATACAACAGATGCAAGTTGTCAAGCGATCGCCAGCCGGACGCATCCTCAAGCTTAATGTGCAAACAGATAAGGGTGTGGTTGAACTCCATAAAAATGAAGTCCGTAGCGCCTTTTATCCACCTCGCAGTACCCTATTTTACCTTGAACCCATATACGGTGCTGATAAAACCCTCAAAGGCTATGCCTATGTCGGCGGTGGCTTTGGACATGGCGTTGGTTTGAGCCAATATGGTTCGTATAACTTAGCCAATCTGGGTTGGGCAGGGGAGAAAATTCTCACGTTTTACTATCCAGGAACCCAAGTTCAACCGTTAAATGATTCCATTGTTTTTTGGCAAGAACCAGGTAACAAGAAATAATATCATATCCGGTTGAATAATTACACGTTGGTACTGTTATCAGCGATAATTTCAATCCGGTGTTCCTCCTGTAAGCGATCGCGGACTAACAGATAGAGAGTTTTCACATAAATATTGTAAGGGCGGGTCGCCCCTACAATGTTTTCTGGTAATAGGCGATACTCAGCGGGGAGCGAACCCGAAACCCAACAGTTACCTATCTCGTCCTAGTTACCATGCCGGAATCCGGCAAAGCTTTGTTAGTCTAAAAATATATAACCTGCCATTCCTCTCATCTCACTAACCGCTCATGTCTAGCACCACTACCCCCCTCATCCAAACGCTAAACCCAGAACGCTGGGTTGGGTGGAGTATGGACTTTATCGGCGCAGGTTATACAGGTTTGTTGGTCAAAAATGGTAAACTTGTCCGCAAATTGAAACCGGGGCGTCATTTCAGCTTCGCCTTACCCCTTCTCGAACAATGTGAACTGGTTCTGGTTGATAGCAAGATTCGCCACCTAGAAATCGTCTCCCAAGGGGATTTCTTATCCCGCGATCAATATTTGATTAATATTTCCCTAAATGTCATGTACCAGGTGGTAGATGCGAGACGGGTAGCCCTGGAACTCTCAGATCCAATTGCAGCGCTGACGAGCGCAGTAAAAGATAGTTTAGGGGTAGCTGTAGGTCAATTGCGGATGGAACAATTAGTTAACCAGGGACGAGTACATATCCGACAATACCTACTTGACCATGCCGAGGTATCCTATTCCCTAGGCTTTGCCCTAGAAGACGTGCGAGTCAGTGATATTAACTTTCCGCAGACGAAGGGAATCATTCGTCAAGTGGAGGGAATGAGCGCCACACAGGAAGCCGAACACGAAGCCGCCTTACAAATGCAAATCGCACAAGCCAGTCGCCCCGTTATCCCCCCACCTTCCATACAGCACGTTAATATCATTGCACCCCATACCCCCAACGCCAATCCTCCTGCTTTTGGCACTTCCCCTCAACCGAATTCTTTACCCAGCACTGGAGAAGCCACAGCCAATCTACCTGTAAGAGATAAACCCGTATTAGCGCCCACGATAATTTCCCAACCCTCTAGTGGAGTACAGGCGCGTCTAGTCCACCACTCATCGGGTGCGACATTCAATTTATCAGCTAGCACCTGCACGATTGGACGAGAACCGAGTAATACGCTGGTTCTCGATGATGGGTTGAGTTCCCGCTATCATGCTCAGATTACTCAATCCAAAGATGCTCAAGGTCAAGTCCAGTACCAGTTAACGGATGTGGGTAGTTCTAATGGTACATTTATCAATGGACAACAGCTTACCCCCCATCAACCTTGCACCCTAACTCCGGGGAATATCATCCGCATTGGCAATCAGGAATGGACATTTAAAGCTGAGTAGATTCTTCGCTGTGCTTATCAAACGCTTGATAGACTAAAGCCATCACATCATTCAGTTGGCAATGTAAATTTTTTTATACTCTTACTGAAAAATCGAGAAGTCGAAGCGATGTTTAAACGCCTGTGGTATGGAGAGGACTTTAATCAGAACAGTGATATTTGATTTTGTCAATAGGCTCAACTTGATAACAGGGGAAACTTTTTCCCTGTACTCAGTAACTCAGCAAACGCCTCAGCCGATAAGGGCGGACTAAACCAATATCCCTGGATTTCATCACACTGATGTCCTTTGAGAAAATTTAATTGACTTAGCGTCTCCACCCCTTCCGCCACAACCTTTAACTTGAGACTGCGAGCCATTTGTAAAATTGCCGTTGTAATCGCTTCATCGCGGCTATCTTCAGTCAGCTGACAGACAAAAGAACGGTCAATTTTTAACACATCAAAGGGGAATTTCTTCAATTGACTTAAGGCGGAATAGCCTGTACCAAAATCATCAATGGAGATCCGAATACCCAAGGATTTGAATCTCTGCAATGTCGCGATCGCGGCTTCTGGATTTTGCACTAATGTACTTTCGGTGAGTTCTAACTCTAAATAATGAGGATTCAATCTAGTTTCATGGAGGACATCCACGACGAAGTCGGCTAAATTGGACTGATTAAACTGACGGGGCGATAAATTAACGGCAATCCGTAAGGGATATATTTCCTGATCTTGCCAGATTCGCGCTTGCTGACAAGCTTGTCTGAGTATCCATTCGCCCAATGGCACAATTAACCCGGTTTTTTCCGCTAAGGGAATAAACTCAACAGGCGGAATAATCCCGCGTTGAGGATGATTCCAGCGCACCAAGGCTTCCGCCCCCTCAATCTGTCCCGTGAGCAGATTCACTTTCGGTTGATAATAAAGCTGAAACTCCTGCCGTTCTAAGGCTTGACGCATTTGGATTTCTAGCTCAAAGGCTTCTTGAGATTTTGCTCCAATTGAGGCAATGTAAAATTGGTAGCGGCGATTTCCCGATTGTTTGGCTTCCTCTCTTGCCACACTGGCATGTCTAATCAGGGTGTCGAGTTCTCGACCATCACGCCCTAAGATCGCAATACCGATGTAGGCAGACAGGAAGATTTTATGAGAGTTTACCTGAAACGGTAAATCAAATGCTTTTAATAGGGCTTCGACAATTTGAATACTCTCTGGTTTAAGATAACTTCGACTCAAGAGAATAATAATATGGTCACTATCGATTTGGGCAATAGCATCCTGCACTCCTAACAGATGGCGTAGGCGTTCGACAACGGCTTGAAGCAATTGATCGCCGATGGCAAGTCCTAAGGTATTGTTCAGTTGGTTAAGTTGTTCGATCTCCAAAGACAACAGAAAAATCTGAAGTTTACCCTGATTCCCCTGAGTCTCTAGCTGATCAAAACGTTTCTGTAATAACTGACGATTGGGCAGATTGGGATTGATCACAGACTGCTGTTGGCGTAATTTCACCTTTTGCAGCCGAGCCGCGACTGCACCGAGGATTTGGGCGCGAGTAAAGGGCTTAGTGACGTAATCATCAGCTCCCAAAGTCATACCCTGACGAATATCCGCCCGTTCTGTTTTTGCGGTTAGGAAGATAAAGGGAATCGCAGCCGTTGGTGGATACTGTTGCAGGATCTGGAGCACACCATAACCATCCAGTCCCGGCATGAGGATATCGCAAATAATCAAATCGGGCTGTTTGGTTTGAGCCAATTCCACACCTGTGTTACCGTTATCTGCACCAAGCGTCTCGAACCCCTCAGCGTTCAGGAGTCTGAGTAGATTCTGGCGAATGGCTTTCTCATCTTCAATTACTAAAATCGTCGTCATGACTATAGCTCGCTGGATATCTCGCCCAATGGGAGCAAGTCGGAAAACGAGGCGAGTATTATCGCTTTCCTGTTGAACAAGTTAGCAATTTTGGGCTAGAGCCCAATCCTAATAAAATGTTGGGCTTATGGAAGCCAGGAAAAATTATGACTTAGATTTCTATTGTGCTTATGTATAGTATTCTAAAATTAAATACTTAAAACCCATAGAAATTCACTAAATTTTGCAGATATATTTTTCTCTAATTAGAGAAAAATATTTGGTTTGGATTAATGATTGTTGAAGACTCAATACGTGGATATTTGCTGCCGTTTTAGTTTAAAATCCCCCACTCCTCGGTTCTCCTGTTTCCTATTGCCTATTCCCGGTTCGCGGTTCCCTGAATGCTGATTTTGCTCCCGCGATCGCCTATCAAGGGTAACCGAACCGTAAACGTCGTACCGACGCCAACTTCACTGGTTACGGTAATTTGACCCTGATGAAGATCAACGCATTGTTTAACAATGGCTAACCCCAATCCTGTCCCCGCGATCGCGCCTACATTTTTCCCCCGATAGAAAAAATCAAACAGGTGGGGTATATCCTCTAACGGGATACCAATCCCCTGATCCTGAATCTCAAAGCAAGCATTCTCTCCCTCACAGGCTAGATTGAATCGAATCGTACCGCCCACAGGAGAGTATTTAATCGCATTGGATAGTAAGTTAGACAGTATTTGTCGCAGTAGTTTTTCATCCATCATCGCGGGTAAACAAGTCACCTGACTCACAAAGGCGAGGGTATAGGTTTGATTCTCATCGTCGGTTAAGTGTTTGATAGTTAAACCCTGCTGAATCTGAGTCACTAACCGTTGACAAAAGTCATGGAGTTCCACAGGGGTGGGAGTAAAGGGTAGTTGTGCCACATCAGCCATACCGACGAACTGCATATTTTCCAAAAGTTGCAGCATCTGTTGCACCGTTTCCTGAATCAGATGCAACTGTTCCACTTGTTCAGCTTTTGTCCATTGGTAATGTTCCAACAATTCAGCGGTAGACAGAATCGTTGTCAGGGGTGTGCGGAATTCATGAGAGGTGATAGATAGAACCTGAGATTTTAAGTGTCCCCGTTGTTTTTCTTTGGCTAAAGCATGAAGAATTTCGGCTTCGGCTTGCTTACGTTTGTCCATTTCCGAGTTTAGTCGCGCAAACGCCTGATTGAGTTCAGTAAGGATTTGCGGGAAGTTCTGAGGGTGTTCAGGGAGACTCTGTTGTGACTGTGGTTGTGACGCTGATGTTGAAGACGGCGTATGAGTGAGAACCTGTTCAATACCTATCACAATCAAGGTTTCAGGGGAAATGTCCAGGTGAGTTGCCATTTGTTGCAACTTTACCCAATGGTCATCAGTAATGGTAATCGCGATCGTTTGCATCTCAGGTTAGAGATTGAGATGCTACCAGTTTAGCTTTGAGGATTGGGGAAATGGGAATTGGGGAACAGGTAATTGGGGAACAGGTAATTGAGGGTTGGGGATTGGGGAACAGGTAATTGGCGGTTGGGGATTGGGCTCTCGCATTCGCGTTGAAATGTTGGCAGAAAACCGATCAATCTGGGCGCGAATGCGAGAGCCCCTACGAATGTACCCTGTTCCCTGTTCCCTAACGAATGACGATCTCCACCGTAGATTCAAGGGCTCTCGATAAGCAATAATACTTAAAACGCGCTAAAATAGCGGTAAAGTCAGTGGGACTCTCCGGGTAGAGCAAGAAGAGACAACCCTAATCAAAAATGCTCAACGATAGAAACCTTGTACTACATTATAATGGCGATTCGGATCACGTCAAATTGAAAATTATGACGTGAGGCACCTCGCCTATTTAGCTGATAGGCTTCCCTGTCACATCATAAAGGCAGATAAACGTCCAGGAGAAACTCAAATGATGATGAAGGCTCAAGACATCATGACCACAGATGTGGTGACCATTCGCGGTTCAGCGACTGTAGCTGACGCCGTGGATTTGATGAACGATATGGGTCTGCGGGCTTTAATTGTAGATCGCCGCCATGACCAAGATGCTTATGGCATTCTGACGGAAACTGATATTGTTTATAAAGTTATTGCCTATGGCAAAGATCCCAAAAAAGTGCGGGTTTATGAAATAATGAATAAGCCCTGCATTGTGGTCAATCCTAACCTCGGCGTGGAATACGTGGCGCGATTATTTGCCAATACCGGTATTCGCCGCGCTCCGGTGATCAAGGATAAACTGCTGGGCATTATCTCTATTACCGATATTCTGACCAAAGGAGACTTCCTCGAAAAACCCAAGACTGTAGTCCTTGAAGACGAAATCCGCAAAGCTGTAGAAGAAGCACGAGCAGTCTGCGCCCAAAAAGGTCCAACTTCTAAAGAATGTGCCGCCGCCTGGGATATTGTGGAAGAACTGCAAGCTGAAGCTGCACACCAACGGGCAGAAAAGCTCTCTAAAACAGCGTTTGAGGAATACTGCGAAGAGTATCCTGAAGCCATGGAATCTCGAATTTATGAGAGTTAATCTGACTTGAGATTTTACCGGGCTACCCGGAAAACAAAGCTAAATCCGCTCGTGATATCCTCCACCACCCTAATCTTTGATGGGGTGGTGGCTTTTTTGGCAATTCGTGCTTACTTGAATAGAGGTAGTACATTTTTGGGCAGAACTGGGCTAGGATAATTTTGCTGTTGGATAAATGAACAACTGTTGCGAGCCAATTGGGTCAGGAGAATCGGGCAGAATGAAAAAAAGAGTTATGTCATCTTTGATTGTCGCTGTTATCACGACAAGTTTAATTCCTAGTCCAGGTAGGACTGAGAATATAAGTAACGACTCAACGCCCGATGCTCGCCAAATCAGTCAGTTATTTTATCCACCACCCAGCGAGGAACCGACGTTTCGGGTTATTGGCAAAGGTCGAGCCAGTCAACCAGCCGATAGCGCCAGTCTCCTATTCAAATTTGCCAGAAACTATTCTTCGCCGCCAGAGGGGGTATTATCTCAGTTTGAAACACAAGAGGTAATCACACTAGAGATGCTGCAACCAATCCTGGATGCTCTCAAAGCGATTGGCGTCTCTGATCAGGCGATTGACTTAGAAATCATTGAACCCAGCGCCAGCTTTTTGCCCTTTCCCTTTCCCTCCACAGCCACAGAGGGAGGAGCGCAACTCGTGGTAACGGTGGAAAATCCCAGCCGCGATCGGTATTCCTCTAATCGCTCGCATCAATGGACATTTCTTTCCTTTGTGGACATAAGTGTAACCGTCAGCTTTC
>NZ_JBKHUP010000173.1:0-10540 GCF_046565525.1 Coleofasciculus sp.
ATAACTGATAACTGATAACTGATAACTGATAACTGATAACTGATAACTGATAACTGCTCACTGATAACTGATAACTGATAACTGCTCACTGATAACTGATAACTGATCACTGATAACTGATAACTCCCCCATCTCCCCGCCCAAGCCCGGTCTATCCCCTCTATAAATATCTCTTCAGATTACCCTGTAGCCGCCTATAACCCTTTTGTGTTAGAATTTTTGAGTGTTTTGTCATTTTAAAGCATATAAACCGCTCAAAGCGTTTACTGGAGAAGCCCTGATATGACAAGTAGCTACAGTGCCGATCAGATTCAAGTATTGGAAGGTCTCGAAGCGGTACGCAAGCGTCCGGGAATGTACATCGGTTCTACCGGTCCACGGGGACTCCATCATCTAGTTTACGAGGTTGTAGACAATTCGATTGATGAGGCGCTGGCTGGCTATTGCACTCATATCGAAGTTGACTTCAACGCCGATGGCTCCGTTAGCGTTACCGACGATGGACGGGGTATTCCCATAGATACCCATTCTAAGACCGGCAAATCAGCATTGGAAACAGTAATGACGGTGCTGCACGCCGGCGGTAAGTTTGGCGGCGGCGGTTATAAAGTGTCAGGCGGATTGCACGGGGTTGGGGTTTCTGTCGTCAACGCCCTCTCAGAATGGGTGGAAGTTACGGTTTGGCGAGAGAAACGGGTTCATACCCAGCGCTACGAACGCGGTGTTGCGATGGGTGATTTGGTCGTCAAACCCGGTAAAGAAGATCGCACGGGGACGGCGGTTACGTTCAAACCGGACACGCAAATCTTTAGCAATGGGATCGAGTTTGACTACTCTACAGTAGCAGGGCGGCTGCGAGAACTTGCCTATCTCAATGGCGGCGTGAGGATGACGTTTACAGATCACCGCATCTCTCCTGAACGCATCGACAGCTACCACTATGAGGGGGGTATCCAGGAATATGTAGCATACATGAACCGGGAGAAGGAACCCCTGCACCAAGAAATTATCTATGTTCAGGGTGAACGGAATAATGTGCAAGTGGAAGTGGCGCTGCAATGGTGTGTGGATGCTTACAGCGATAACCTACTGGGATTTGCCAACAATATCCGCACGATTGATGGCGGGACTCACTTAGAGGGATTAAAGACAGTCCTGACTCGGACATTAAACGCGATCGCACGCAAGCGGAATAAACTTAAAGACAGTGAGGCTAACCTCGGCGGCGAGAATGTTCGGGAAGGATTAACTGGAGTTATTTCCGTCAAAGTCCCTGATCCAGAATTTGAAGGACAAACCAAAACCAAACTAGGGAATACAGAAGTCCGGGGTATCGTTGATTCCCTGGTTGGCGAAGTGTTGACGGAGTACCTGGAATTTCGCCCTCAAGTGGCTGATTCTGTTTTAGAGAAAGCCATCCAAGCCTTTAAAGCCGCAGAAGCAGCGCGTCGGGCGCGGGAGTTGGTACGGCGTAAGTCTGTATTGGAGTCATCTCCCCTACCGGGTAAGTTAGCCGATTGCAGTTCTAGAGATCCCTCTGAATCCGAAATCTTCATTGTTGAGGGGGATAGTGCAGGCGGTTGTTTTGATGGCGATACGCTGGTGGCTTTAGCCGATGGGCGTTCTCTCAGCTTCAAAGACATTGTGGCGGAACAGGCGATGGGGAAAGAGCATTTTTGCTACACCATTCGCCATGATGGAACGATTGGGTTAGAGCGGATTATCAACCCTCGGATGACAAAGGCGAATGCCCAAGTGATTCAGGTGACACTGGATAATGGGGAAACACTGATTTGTACACCGGATCACCCCTTTATGTTGCGAGATGGCAGTTACAAAGCCGCCGCCTTGCTCACCCATGAAGATTCCCTAATGCCCCTTTATCGCAAGCTGTCGGACAAGAGTGAACCGGGGATTACCATTGACGGTTACGAGCTGACATGGAATCCTCGCTCCCATAGTTGGCTCTTTACCCACCTGTTAGCTGATTGGTATAACCGCTGGCAGGGTATCTATTGGAGTGATGAAGCCAATCGTCTGGCTCAAGCTGAACGGGTTCATAACTATTTTGCCAATAATCCTGACGCACGGGAATCTCATTCCCAGCGAGCCAAGCAACAGTGGCAAGATGAGACTTTACTGGAATGGCGGCGAGAAAAGACACAGGAGCAATGGACACCTGAATTTCGCACCAAGCGTTTAGCCACATTGCACCAAACTTACTATCGCAAAACATTGGCAGCTCTAAAACAAATTGAAATTGAGCAAGGTCAACTGGATCTTGACGCCTACAATGCCTACCGCATCCAAACTCGTGATAAGTCGATGTTGCGATTTGACACGTTCTGTCAGCGTTATTTCCAGGGTGATGAAACCCTCGCTCGCGAAGCTGTTGCCAACTACAATCATCGGGTTGTTGCCATCGAACGCCTAGAAAAACGAGTGGATGTTTACGATATTGAAGTTCCCCACACCCATAACTTTGCCCTAGCCAGTGGCGTTTTTGTTCACAATAGTGCCAAACAAGGACGCGATCGCCAATTTCAAGCGATTCTACCTCTGCGGGGTAAAATTCTCAACATCGAGAAAACTGATGATGCCAAAATTTACAAGAACACAGAAATTCAGTCCCTGATTACGGCACTAGGTTTGGGTATCAAAGGTGAGGAGTTTGACCCCTCTAATCTGCGTTACCACCGCATCGTAATTATGACGGATGCTGATGTAGATGGCGCCCATATCCGCACTCTATTGCTGACCTTTTTCTATCGCTATCAACGAGCATTAGTGGATCAGGGGTATATCCACATTGCTTGTCCGCCATTGTATAAAGTAGAACGTGGACGCAATCATTACTACTGCTATAGCGATCGCGAACTCACGAACTTGGTTCAAAATGAGTTCCCCGCTAACGCTAATTACACCATCCAACGGTTTAAAGGGTTGGGTGAAATGATGCCAGTACAACTCTGGGATACCACGATGAACCCAGAAACGCGGACAATGAAGCGGGTGGAGATCGAAGATGCAGCGGAGGCTGATCGCATCTTTACCGTTCTCATGGGCGATCGGGTTGCACCTCGGCGGGAATTCATTGAAACCTATGGCGCCCGACTCGATTTAGCGGATCTGGATATTTAAGTTCCTTTCTTAGCAAGGTTTAGATCCCCCTCGCATCCCCCTTCACAAGGGGGACTTTGATTACACCAACTAAGATCCCCGACTTCTCCAAGACGTCGGGGATCTGTGTACATCACTAACTACCAAAAACGCTGTATTTTATGGTTCCCCCCAATATTTCCCCCCAATATTTCCCCCCAATATTTCCCCCCTTTCAAAGGGGGGCTAGGGGGGATGGGGGCTAGGGGGGATCTCTTCTTGAGTAAGGGTTTCAGCCTTGAGTTGATAACCTACCCCGACACACCCTGATAATCAAACCAATTAATCAATTCAGATTATTAATTGGCATTCTTCTGCTTTTTGGACTGTTGGCGTTTAAAGAAAGCACCGAATCCTAACGCCATACCGGAACCCAGAATGGTGAGCGGTTCGGGAACAGCTTCTGGATCAGGCAAATCTCCGTCAAATACTACCGAACTGTTTCCATTATTCGGAGCAACGATATGGTATTCTCCATTTCCCGTAATTGATCGAGCAATCATTTGCCCATTAATATGACCATTCGAGAACTCATTGTACTCAGCCAACGGAGCCAAAACGCTGCCTTGCCAAGCAAAACCTGTAGAATTAAGCTGCGTTGCATCAACAAAGTTGAATAAAACCCGGTTAGCACCAGCACCGTTGGGATTACCATTGAGATTCATTTGAAAACCACTCTGGAGATCGAATGGGTTCCCCGTTACGTTAACCAAAACCGTCGAATTTGAATCAAACGTAATATTGAGATTATTTGCCGAGGCGAAAACTGATGCATCAAGCTCAAAAACGTTCAGACCTGAACTTGCACCATTTAGAGTGAGCTGACCAAAGCCGTTATCGTTAACTGTACCGTTGGTAGCTAGACCCCCCAATTGAGTCGAATACTTCTTGTAGAATTGCTCAGCCTGAGCAAAGTTGATGGGAGTTTCTGATTTTAATGTCCCATTAGGAATGCTGGGTGCGCTGATAACATTACCCCCCACCACCACATCACCGACGTATACCTGACCTCCGTTATAGTTTAAGTCGCCGCCAACCACTAGAGTGTTACCTGCACCGTTAGCCGGTAACTTGGTCGCCGTTCCAAAATTAGTCAGTTTCGCATTGCCACCAACGGCTATCCTACCGTGAGCATCCACATTGTCAAGGTCTATATCATCAAAGGCGAAAACATTAAAACCTTCAGCCGGACCAATCAAAGCAGCCTGAGCGGGGATAGAGAGGCTGAGGGCTGCGGTGGCACCTAAAACTGTACTGGCGCTGGCAACGGCAATTTTCTTTAGATTCTTGTTCATTGTTTCCGGGTTTAGCTGTTTAAACTGTGGAAGTGATTAACTTATTAAGTCTTTTTTTAATCATATTTTTATCCCGAAACATTTGGGTAAAGATTCTATGAAAATTGCCATTCTATTTTATAAAGTTTTAATGAAGATTAAGGATCAGTTTATTTCAGTAGTTTTTATAAAGTTTTCATAAAAAGTTCCCAAAGTTTGATGAAGACTTGATGAAGATACTCAGTTCAAAAAAGCGATCGTGCCCCCTGACGCGGTGCTATAATTGCCCCATTGCCTAGGGGGATCAGCCAAACTGACGATCACCAGATGAGTGGCGATCGCTAAACTGACATCACTCCTCATAAGGGTCAAAAATCACCTCAAATTCAGCCCCACGCATAAAGCGACTGAGTACACGTTGGTGATCTTCGGCATCTTGACGGTTGTAAAATCGGGCTACCGTACAGCGACGAGCATCATTCAATAAGCGGATGATCACCCAAGGGCGGGTTAAGTCTAAGGGTTCTTGAAGGTCCGGCTTACTGCTCAGGATGTCTAACCGTTCCTGTTTGAGAGCATTATGTACCAATAACATCAGTTGTTTTCGGGCTGGAGTTTCCTGATTGGGTAAAACTGTCCAACTTGCCACAGGTGCGGGTAAATAGGTCAATGTATGAGAATCCTCTCCTTTAGTGACGTTCCAAGCCAGACGGCGAGGTTGTTTTTGACATTGATACCCCTGCTGTCTGAGAACCGAACAAAGACGTTCACCTTCTTTGGTTAGGCGCAACCAGTCACTATGCTTCATGGCGATTCCAGAATAAAGAATAAATAGATAACTTCTCCCCAATCCCCAGAAAAACCAGAGAAATAGAGGTTTCGCTAGTTACCCTACTTAAGGTTTATTCCCGAAAAACTATCGCCATTGTTTTGACAAATAAATTAATTTATGGTATTAATATGCTCTTCAGAAATGTAGAGATACTCTACAGAAGTATCTTCGATGACGAGACACTCCTGGGCATTCACCACTCACGCTTCCAGTCGTGGCGCGATCGCCTGTAAAATTTTATCGGAGAGAATGCTCAAGGCGGTGCGCTCTCGCAGCCATATCACTAGGTCGGGACAGGTCATCCTTTGTCCTCATCATACAATTTGGTTTATAGTTTCTTTAGAGATCATTCATGGATCAATCCCCGTAACCAACGGCAAAACCCGACCAAATGATCGAGCTGACGAATCTCTGGGTTCCTCTGGCGCTTTTGGGCTTGATTATCCTAGCTGCGCTCTTTTTTAGTTGGGCGAGTTAGACGAATTTTGACCCTGCTTCCCCTATCCCTTGCCCTATTGCCATCCACCATCCCATTATCTCTGGGTATGGGTACAATATGCAGCAGTGATTTTAGCCCCCCTTGTTATCTATGAGCGGAAATATGCCGCCGATTAGTGATTTACGCGCTCGCCATACTGGCTGGGATAAACCAACGCCAGAAAATCTGAAGGAGATTGGCACGATTGAGTTTTTCTGGCGAAATTTATTTGAGGCAATTTTCCATCCGGAGCAGGGTAACTGGCAACATCATTGGCAACAGCTCTACAATCTGATTTTGGAGCGATGTCCTGACAATGATGAACGCCGCACGACTATTTTCTACCTAGAGACAGTCAAAAACTGCTTGAAGATAGAGGGAGACTGGAGAAAGTATTGGAAAAGGATACTGATTTATATGGAAAATGCCAGAGATTGGGCGAGGAAATCGGTTATCCGAGGATGAGCCTGATTCCAGAAAGAGTGGGATGATACACCGCTCGTAAATGTCTACCCACAACTACCCAAAACTAAGCATTTTGGGTAGGTGGGGTGAGCGTGCAGACTCAGCCGTAAAAAAGAGTAACCTACCATCTGGCAAGGTTGGCTACGCTTCCTTTGGTCATGACACCCAAGAATGAACGCTAGTTTTTGGCACTGTCGGAACTATCAACGAAAGGCGAGACATCGAACAGAAGCCCTCTGATACTCCATAACAAGCCTGAGAAGCATTGTCGAAGCCAACATTACTTTATTAAGGACTGGTCAAACCGACCAAACAAATCATGTCAAACTATGTTTTTTTGATTGATGCCAATAAAACACCGATGAATCCAATTCATCCAGCACAGGCAAGGAAATTGATGGAAGCTGGCAAGGCGGCGGTGTTTCGTCGTTATCCATTCACATTGATCATGAATCGAGTGGTAGAAAACATCATTACCTATCCACTCACACTCAAGATTGACCCAGGCTCCAAAACCAGCGGAATTTCACTGGTGAACAACCGGGATGAAGTTGTCTGGGGCATGGAGCTTGAACACCGAGGGCAACAGATTAAAGATGCTCTTTTAACACGTAGAACGGTTCGCCGGGGACGAAGAGGGCGCAATACTCGTTACCGTCAAGCTCGTTTTCTGAACCGCAAGGGCTCAAAGGGGTGGTTAGCACCTAGTTTGATGCACCGTGTTTTGACAATTGAAACTTGGGTGAAAAGGCTTTGCCAATTTGCACCCATCGCTGAAATCAGACAGGAATTAGTCCGATTTGATATGCAGCAGATGGAGAACCCAGAAATCTCAGGAGTCCAATACCAGCAAGGGACTCTCTTCGGTTTCGAGGTACGAGAGTATCTTCTAGAAAAATGGGGACGCAAGTGTACTTACTGCTCAAAAAAAGGCGTTCCATTGCAAGTCGAACATATCATTTCACGCGCCAAGGGCGGTTCTGACCGTGTTTCTAACCTGTGTCTTGCCTGTGAAAAGTGCAACCAAAAGAAAGGGACTTCATACCTGAAAGACTTTCTCAAAGGTAAACCCGAACTAGAGAACCGCATTCTCAAACAAGCCAAAGCACCGTTGAAAGATGCTGCTGCGGTTAACGTAACGCGCTCGAAGTTATTCGAGACGCTCAAGGCAATGGAACTACCCGTGACGACCGGGACAGGTGGACAAACCAAATATAACCGCACTCGGTTAGGACTCGATAAAGCGCATTGGTTAGATGCTGCTTGTGTTGGTGTAACCGAAATGCTCAAAGTTTTGACCAATAAGATTCTGCAAGTCAAAGCAACGGGTCAAGGCGGACGACAACGATGCCAAACCGATAGACTAGGTTATCCGCACAAGTATCGCCCATTGCGTCCGATTCATGGCTTCTGTACTGGCGACATCGTGAAAACGATCATCCCAAAAGGTGTGAACACAGGAACTTATGTTGCTCGACTTTGCCCATACAGCAACGGTAGAGGTGAGATCTATCCGACAACTGGTAAAAAACGGATTGGCATCAAACTCGAATATGTCGAAAAACCAATTCATCGAAAGGATGGCTACAGCTATGGGTGAAAAGTACCCAAACGGGAAGAAATGTCTAGATGTGTCCAGAAATTAACAAACAGCTTCTAACCCGTTATAGGAGATGAGAGAGATGTTCGCCTGGGACGAAGTCGGGAAGATGAGGGAGTTGTGAGTTAAATCAAAAGCATCCTGATCTACACCTGTAAATCTTGAACAAAGGAAAACGAAGGAATAGAGGAGCCGGTCAGGATGCCTGAATATCAGTGGAAACTAACGATTATAGAGCGTAACTTGTTGTTATCGAATTGGATGAACCTGATTCCAGAAGCCCAAGAGCGTATGCTACAAGAGGCGGATGAGTTGATGGCGATGTTACCCTTGTGTGATAAGCAACTGTTACTGGCGTCTTTGGAAACTCTTCACTATCATACCCAAGCCGAGTTACACCAGAAGATCCAGCAGATTTTAGGGAGTCAGATGGAGTTATATGCTGCATAGGTAGGGGTTGAATTTTTACCGGAAAAGCGATGGGTGAAGGCTCCCACGCTCTTTAGCTGGGAGATGAAACCGAGCGAACCGTTTAGGTAGCGAATTTATTCGCCAGTCAAATAATTCGGATAACGTTCTACTATTGTGGTAATGTAAATACAAGTCGCGGGAGGGCATTCCGAGACTATAAACGGACGTGGAGAGGGTGTAAGACCTCATTTGGAGGCAACCTTCAGCGAAGCGTCAACCCCAATCAGCGACCACCCCTAAAAAGGTGGCGTGGTGAGGAATCCCCCGCGCTCTTTAGCCGGGGGAGGATGTCAACCACAGAGCCTGTGTATGGTAGGGGCACGACATGTCGTGCCCCTACAGATGGTTCTTAAGAAGAACACAGCAGGTTAATTAGGGACTGGGGAATTTCTTCAAAATGTTCTAATAAAAAATCCATGATTGCCAGATGGCGCAAGTCAACGGGTTGAGGTGGATGATACCCTTGACCTCGGTTGAACCAACACTGCACTGTCCCCAGGGAACGGGAACAAATATGAGAAAGTTGTTCATAAGTCACATCCCATTTGGAATAAAACTGCTTTGGCGTCATCGCTAATTCACAGTAACTGTAGAGGTCAATGATGTATTTTTCACGCTGGGTGATCGGGCGGGGATTGTGTCGCCGTTGGGCATCATAGCGTCCAGTCGGGCAATGCAGAGATGGGAGTGCGTTCTGCGCTTCGCAGCAGCGCTGTGCTATCCCATGTCGAGAATGGGTTGGATAAAGGTAGGGGTTGCCATTATCTTCTGTTGATTCAACGGGATCGGGTATTGTTACCAAATCCGCTTCAGAAGCCGTATCCGTGGTTACCCAACCTGCACTGGGAGAATCAGGAGCAAGTTGAATCAGGTAGTAAACCATCCACTGACGGTGATGGTGGTTGTATTCAGAGAAACGTCCCAGAATCACGCCCCAGTCGGGATTAGCGGTTTTCCATTGCACGCGATCGCCTTCTGTGTAGCGAGGGGTGGGAAACTTGTTGAGCGTTGAGTCTTGAATGGTGAATTGTGTGTAGGGGCGGGTTTGATGATTATTGTTTCTTTTTTCCTCAGATGTGACTAACCCCGCCCCAACCGAGAATGTAGAGACGTAGCAGGCTACGTCTTTACTCTCTATCTCCTCACCATGGCGCAGGGTATTTAACGCACCCGCGATGAGTTTACCGTTGAGGCTTTGGGTTAACTGCTGAATAAATAGCTTCGCGATCGCGTTGACTTCAGCATCCGTCAGATGCATTTGCGACGCATCGAAGTCAATGTCGCTGTAGTGCTTGAGGTGGAAGAGGAGTTGGGTAATACCAAAGTCCTCTAGCGCTTGTTGGTCGGTTGTTTCAGCGGTATGGCAGGTGTCGAATTGAGACATCAATTTATCCAAACGCTTCAGCACACTCAAAACGCTATACAACTCATTTCCTGAATTGAAAATATCAAATAGTTTAGATAAAGCGTACTGAGTTCTTTCTCCTTTAACTAATTTGATAAACCTGAAACTACTCCCATATAACCTCAAAATACTGTATTTAGCCCCCCTAGCCCCCCAACTTTGGGGGGAACCGGAAGTTCAAAGTCCCCCAGAATTGGGGGATTTAGGGGGCGACTGAGCTTCTGCTACTTTGACAATGTGGGCTAGAACAGCTTGCAAATCGTTTAAAACAGCTTCGTTTGTAAACCTTAATACTCGATAGCCAAAAGCCTGAAGCTGCTCTGTCCGAGCGTCGTCATAGTCTTTTTGCTGAGCATGAATGTCGCCATCTACCTCAATTACCAACTTACAGGATGGACAATAAAAATCAACAATAAAACGTCCCACTGGATGTTGAGAGCGAAACTTAAGTCCTGCCAGTTGACGACGCCTCAAAGCGTTCCACAAGCAGGCTTCTGCGGGAGTAAGCTGTTGACGCAAGCGACGAGCGGATTGCTCAATTGGTTTTGTAGTGCCGCGAATTCTATGAGAGTTTTTTTGCATCAGTAAAGTGAGGTAAATGATAATAATATAGCTAGAGTATCTTTCATCAATAAACTTCCTGCACGAATCAAAACTTGCCCCCCTAGCCCCCCAACTTTGGGGGGAACCGGAAGTTCCAAAGTCCCCCAGAATTGGGGGATTTAGGGGGCTGATTAACCTCAAACATGAACAGAGAAGACTTGCATGTACAGGATAAGCAACTTTGGGGGGAACCGGAAGTTCCAAAGTCCCCCAGAATTGGGGGATTTAGGGGGCTGATTAACCTCAAACATGA
>NZ_JBKHUP010000174.1:0-10425 GCF_046565525.1 Coleofasciculus sp.
GTTCTGTCCTAGAAGACGTTAAACTCTGCCTCCCTGCGAAGAAAGAATCCCCCGCGTTTTAACCGGGGGAGTGTCAAATGAAAGTTAACATGGTCAAACTATAGAATTTCTAGTGCTAATCTAGGTGAATGTAACTGACTTCCGCTACGTCCAGAGAAACAAATGGCAACCTTAGTTGTAACCACCGACACAGTATTCAAAACCCAGCCGATTCAGTCTTCAGAACTCGCCGACTCCGAGAAGCACCCTGTACCTAAGGGAGAATTCGGACTCAAAAGTTACCAGGAGCAGAAGGATCATCTTAAAGTCACCTTAGCCAATCCCCTGGGTGATCGCACGGAATGGTATGTGTTTAAAGGACACGTCGAGGTTCTCAACACCTCCACCTTAGTCGTCAGACAAGATACCATTTTCAAGACTAAACCCTTACAAGCCAAAGACCTACCCGACTCCGAAAAATTCCCGGTTGCCAGACGAGAACTCGCCGTCAAAAACTTCCAGGAAAGAGGTATCCATCTACTGGTGACGTTAGTGAATCCCCTTGACAATGATTCCAATCGCCTGGACTGGTATGTGTACGAAGGGCACATCGATGTGCTTAAAATTGCCACCTACTCTCCGCCAATGGACGAACCCGAACCCGTTAATCGGGGGATTTTGTTCCGAATACCAGGACGCGGACAAGTGGGAACGGATGACTCTATCATCCCCAATGGCAACTTTACCTGGGGTGAAGCGACAAAAAACGGGACTCGCAT
The DNA here is from genome assembly GCF_046565525.1 of Coleofasciculus sp. Lineage (NCBI taxonomy): Bacteria > Bacillati > Cyanobacteriota > Cyanophyceae > Coleofasciculales > Coleofasciculaceae > Coleofasciculus > Coleofasciculus sp. The sequence goes on from NZ_JBKHUP010000174.1 coordinate 759, forward strand.
TCCGGTTAATGAACTCATTGTAAATAACATCATCGCTATGGCGCGACAGATGGAAGAGGTGAGATCACGCTTGGGAAATCGCTCCATTACTATTACCAGTTGGTATCGACCCCCGCGTGTGAATCGTGCTGTTGGTGGTGCGACGCGTTCGACCCACTTAGAGGGACATGGTGTTGATTTTTTGGTCAGTGGACTGACACCGAGAGAAGTGCAGCGACAACTCGATCCCTGGTGGCCCGCTGGATTGGGGTATGGGAGGAATTTTACCCATCTCGATAATCGAGGTTATCGGGCAAGATGGAATTACAATTAATTTGACGACTCCCCTGACGAAAAGTCAAGGGGATTCTTAAAGGATGTTACGAGGCGGACTGAAGTCGCGCCTCTCCACCCTTGTTCCTGCTTCTCGGACTCTTAACTAGACTGTTGCCAGTCCCCGTCAGACCGTCTCCACAAGCATTTTCTTCGTCTAGGATGCGTCTCACCCCAGACAATCCTCTATTTCTAACAATCTGTGCAGCCGCTACATCGCGATGCGTGGTGTACCCGCACTCAGGGCAAGAGTGAACCCTATCACGCTTGTTTTTCTTACCTGTATGGGCATCGCATTGAGGGCAGACCTGGGAGGTGTAATCCTTGTTCACTTGAAATTATAGCGCGTTTCATAGGACATGGAAGCATGGAGTCTTAGACACTACCAAAGTGTAAGTATTCAACCGGACAGAATATTAAATAAATTGCCAAACTTTAATCGTTTTATCTTGAGCCGCGCTCACCAAGGTTGAACTATCTGGACTAATTGCCACAGACATTACACCTGCTGAATGATCAGATAACGTCTGGAGAAGTTTTCCACTACCCGGATGCCAAAGTTTAACGGTTCCATCAGCACTACCACTGATTAATAGACTACCTTTGGCGCTAATTGCCACAGAATGAACCGCATCTGTATGTCCAATCAGTGTTAATAAAATATTGCCTGTCCTCAAGTTCCAGACTTGAATCGTCCCATCTGAACTACCACTGATTAAAAGTTGACCACTAGGACTAAAAAAGAGTGAATTGACGGCATCGGTATGTCCATGTAGGGTTAACTGAATCTCACCTGTGGCTAAATTCCAAAGTTTAATCGTGCGATCTACACTACCACTTGCCAAGGTTTGTCCATCTGGACTGATTGCAACCGTTTGAATCATGCTGGAATGACCATCTAGGCTGTTTTGTACATCCTGCGTCTTGAAATTCCAAACCTTAATCCGCTGATCAGCACTCCCACTGGCGAGAATCTTTCCATCTAAACTGATAGCAACTGACTTAATCCAACCTGAATGTTGCTTCAGGGTATGCGTTAAGGTTTGGGTACTTAATTGCCAAATTTTAAGCGTGTGATCCCAACTACCACTGACTAAAAACTGTCCATCTGGACTAAAAACAACGGCATCAATTAAGTTAGAATGCCCAGAAAGGGTACAATGGGATACATCACTATCCAGATGCCACAGTTTAACGCTACGATCCGCACCACCACTAGCCAGCATCTGTCCATCCGGATGAAAGGCGATCGCATGAATCGAACTCCAATGACCCCGCAATGTCTGTACACATTGCCACGTCGGTGTTAGCGTGTTTGGCGTCATCGATGAAACAGGGGAAGGGACTGAAAATAATGGGGCTAATTCTTGGCTTAAATTCAAATCCTGGAGAATCTGGGCTGCTGATTGATAACGCCGCTTCACCGCCCCCTCTAGCATTTTATTCAAGGTTTGCTTAAGCTGATCGCTAATGGGTTCGATCAGGTAATCTTGCCACACCCACATTCCTTCTAAACTGTTGAATAAGTCAAAGGGATGAACATTGGTCAGTAAATGAATACAAGTCACCCCTAAACTATACAAATCACTACTCGTCACCGCTTTGCCCATCAGTTGTTCCGGGGCGGCGTAAGCAGCAGAACCAATAACCGTTCCGGTTCGGGCTAATGCTGTTTTTGTAGTCAATTTTGCAGCACTAAAATCGACGAGAACCAGTTTCTCTGCCTCTGTCTCTATTCCTGTATCTGGAGAACGAATAATATTAGCTGGATTAATATCGCGGTGAATCACCTGATGAGAATGAATATACTGCAAAACAGGCAGCAGTTGTGCCAAGATATGACGAATCTGGGTTTCCTTAAATGCCCCTTCTTTAGCGAATTGTTGGGCTAAGCTTTCTCCCTCCACTAAGCGTTGCACGATCGCACCCACTGTTCCTATTTGCGGATTGGGTTCAAAATAAGCCAGCAGTCGGGGAATCTGGGGGTGTTCGCCTAGATTTTGTAATCGGGCGGCTTCTTGACGAAAGGATGCAGCCGCTTTCTCGGTATTGGTTGTACCTTGATTGGTGGGTGAAAACTGCTTGATAATACAAGGGGATAATCCAGACTCATATTCGTCAATTGCCCTAAAGGTACGACCAATACCCCCCTGACTAATCAACTCCATGGCACGGTAGCGATCGCCTAAAAGTAATCTTGACCCACAAGCAGAGCAAAATCTGGCATGATCCGGGTTGTCGGGTTTGTGACAAGCTAGGTTAAGACAATAACTCATTCGCTCTCTTTTTGGAGTCAGGAGTTTATTCTATCGAAAAGAGGGGTTTGGGGGAGCAATAGAACCCCATCGGACACGTAACTCCTGTGGAGTAGGGTGGGGGTGCCTATAATACAGATATCATCCACCTTACTACTCGCTTGGTGGTTGGTTGGATGAATGAAGAATTCCCCGCGTTTTCAACCGGGGGAATGTCAATATCTTCTGCCCTCTGCCTTGGAGCCTTCTGCCTTCTTTTGTACAACCCATTTCACGCTTGATGTATGTGGCTACCAGACGGATGGCGTATCATCCAATCCTCATTCGTTGACACAAAACCATGTCTACTGTACCAGGTTCGTAAATTTTCCATGCCAAAAGGACTACCCTTGTCCAATTCTAGAGTAATCGGTTTATCATCCAACATCTGGCAAAGCATTTCCAAGATTTTAGAACCGTACCCTTTGCCACGATTACCAGGCATAACATTCAAGAAATTGATAAAATAAGAGGTTTCATCCACACAGACAGATGCCACCCCGACTAACTCATCTGCCTGAGTAAACTCATACCTCATTTCCCCTTGATATCCAAAGGTTCTGGGAACGACTTGTACCGATAGATTCACGGTTTACTCATCCTCTCGTCCATTCACGTTATACACCAACCTATTTTCAACTTCCGGCGAGTGCGTCGGCTGAGGTTACCCCAGTTAGCATTCGTCATTCGTCTTATGTCTTATGTTTGCTCCCTGTGCACCTAGAAAGGCGGGTTTAGCCAGGTTATCGGTAGAACCCGCCCCTACATCGGGAGCTTGCCATAGTGCTATGGCAACGTCTCTACATGGCATCCCCAGCTTAAATTGACACGAATGGGACGTGGTAGACGGCGCGATCGCTTCTTTCTTGAAGACAGGGAGGGGTGATTGAACCACAACTAAAGAAAGAAAAATCTATCTTCTTGGGGATACCTCTTTGTCAATTATCGTTTCCTCTGATAGAGGTAAACCCGACTCAAGTTAAAAATAATAAAAATGTAACAAACTCTCATGGGAGAGAACACCAATGCGATATAAATATCTTACAGCTATAGGAATTTTAACCACCATTTTCGGCTTAGCAAACTCTGTATCGGCTCAATCACCAGTCACTACCAACGCCGAAGACGTTACCTTATCCGGTGAATCCCTAACGGGTATTGAACAGAGAACTCTCAGCGATGATTTTGACCAGTTCTTTTTAAATGATCCAACGATAGCATGGAGAGGAACGGGTGGTAACCAGATTGAGTTTAACAACCAAGTAGGTGGTGACTGGCAAGTAATGGAAGACGTGGAAATCTCAATTAACGAACCCTTCTCTCCACCTATCAGTCCGATCAATTTCCGCAGACACGAGAATTTAAGCAGTGGTATTGATCGCGTGGAAGTACAAGTTGAACTAGATTAATGGTGATAGGTTTTGCCAAAACAAAGGGCGGGTTCAGGACTCTACTTCAAAAGAATCGTTTGATTGGTTTTGGCAGATTGGCAAGCGGCGTCTCCAACCTGAAGCGCATATAAACTGGCTGCACTTGACACGTACAGAGGTTTTCCATCCACCAGATGCTCCAATACCATTTCCGTATCTTTAACAAATAAACCGCGACGCTCTGCTACAGGGATAGGTTGTTCTTCCTCTGCTCGAATTAATTTGCCTTGATCGCCATCAAACACCAGCGTACCTTGATCGCCGTGGACTTCAAAGGTTCGTAATCTTTGCCAGAATACTTCTCCCTTGCCATAAGTGACTTGGGCAATTAAACCTTTGACAAACTGTAATTGAGCCGTACATAGACAGGCACGATAATAGTCTGAATTTTGCCAATATTGAGCATTACAGCTAACCGTTGCGACGTTGCCAAATAAATTAGTGAATCGATGGATATGGGGTAATGCAGCTTTAAAGGGAAAGCCAAATAAATCACGATGGTATGTCCAACGCTGCGGTGCTGGCTGTTTCGGCACAATTGTGACATATCGGGCATAAAAGGGAGTGCCAATCTCTGGTAGCGATTGCTGTAAGGCTTGATGTAAGCCGCCCAATAGCTCAATATGTTCCACATGTAGAAGTTTGCCTTGAGTTTGAGCGAGGGCAATTAGGGATTGGGCTTCTGTTGGATCAAGGGAAATGGGATATTCGACGACAACATGCTTCCCTGCGGTTAAAGCCGCCCTGACAATCGCCCCATGATCGCGATTAATTGTACAAACAAAGACTAAATCCACGTCTGGATGTGCCACCACCTGTTGCCAAGATTCGACAGCGCTGGTTTGGTGACGTTGTACAAAGTCTTGCACTGTTTCCGGGGTATGTCCACTGACAACCACTAGCTGCGATCGCGCATCCGCCTGCAAGGTTTGCGCCCGTTGGTTGGCGGCATATCCAGTTCCGACGATACCAGCCCTAATGGGCAGTTTATCCATCATTTTTGATTAGTCCTCTCTTGACACTCCCCCTATTTTTAGAGTAACTAAGTAGGTGAACACAGACAAACTCACCAAACGTCCTGGTTATTTTACCTTATTTTGCTTTCTGGAAGACTCTTTTTTCAAAAAAGCACCAAATCCAAGCGCTACACCTGAACCGAGAATAGTCAAGGGTTCGGGAACAGGTTCGCTGTTACCCACTTGGATTTGATACGCAAGGTTAGAGCGAGTCGGTTGATCTCCAGTCCAACTAAAGCTCACTTGACCTTTAAGTTCAAAGGATTCTGAGATATCGCTAATCCGCAGATAGTTTACATCGCCATCCTGAACTACAGAAGAAAAGCTTAAAGGTAAATTGTTGAAAGACTCACCCTCTACCTTACTAAAGCTACTAGAAGTATTTCCATTAACAACTGATTTTGTACGGATGTATATCGTGTCGATTGGATCACTAAAAGTTTTGCTGCTTAGTTCTGTGGCTCCAACATTATAGTTGACGGTTGAGGTTAAGACATCATACTTTAATGTAAAGTCGTATTTTGCCCCATTCTCCCAGACAAACTGTTTCTGCTTGTCAGGTAAATTGTTATTGATCGGGTTGAGAACGCCTAATTCCCAGTCTCCACTCATACCATCAGTTCCAATTCTACCCTCAGCAACGAAGACTTCAGTAAAGGTTTGATTATCGATGGTAAAGTTTTGGGGTAAAGTCTTAACGGTGACTGCACTAGCAACATTCGGTGTTAGAGACAGCCCCGCAGTGGCTAAACCAACGCCTAAAGCAACTCCAGCTGCTCTGAAAGAAATTTTTGAGTAGATGCTATTCATCGTTACACCCCGTATATACCCTTAGCTAACAGTATAATTCTCTCTTGAGAGAATTTATGTGAAGTGTTGATAAAGTAAGATCCAAATCCTAGCGCAAAACCCATAGTTATGTTAACCCAACAAAAATTGCCAATATTTTTTAAGTCGGGCAGCATTTCCATACCAGCCAACGGGGCAAAAATTGAGCATTGTCTGTAATTATTCTCAATTAGCTAGACGAATGCTGTCAGTACCATTCAACTTAACTCCCCTCGCCAAACCGATATCCCTTCCCGTATACCGTGTGAATCAGGGGGGCTTCACCAGGAGCCTCTATTTTGCGGCGTAACAAGCGCACTAAAGCGGCTAAGACATTACTACTCGGTTGTTCCTCATCCTGCCACAACTGCTGATAAATTTCCCCATGAGTTAATAGCTGACCCGAATGACGCATAAAATAGTCCAGAAGTTGGGTTTCTTTTTCCGAGAGTTCAATTAATCGTCCATTGCGGTAGGCGAGCTGATTTTCCACATCCAGTTCTAAAGAAGCGACACGCAACCGAACAGGCGCATTTGTTTCCGTCGCCGCCTTCCTCCGCAACAGAGCACGAACCCGAGCCAGTAATTCTCGTAGTTCAAAGGGTTTAACTAAATAATCATCAGCCCCAGCATCTAACCCCATCACCCGATCATCAAGAGTATCTTTAGCCGTAAGGAAGAGAACAGGCGTTGTTTTCCCGTGCGATCGCAACTGCTGGCAAAGCTCTAATCCAGACTGATGGGGTAACATCCAATCTAAAATAAGTAAGTCATAGTCGCTTTGCATCGCCAACTGGCATCCGGAATGTCCCTCGTAAGCCACATCAACCTCGTATCCCTCCCGCTTGAGGACTCGGCTTAAGGGATCAGTGAGTTCAACTTCATCATCAACCAAAAGAATACGCATTATTGGTCATTTGTCAGTGGTCATTCGTTAGGGAACAGGGAATACACTATATCATGGTGAATATTGCTGCCCTTAAAGATGCCAATGTCTGTATCCCGGCTCAATGTAACCGAAAGCTGGTTAGAAGCCAATCAGCAGTATTTGATGGGAGAGATTGCGCGAGTGCGTCAAGCCTTGGAACGCAAGAGTGATCAAATTACTACGGGTATTTCTCTTACCTTAACCAATGGCTTCTATCCCAATGGGAATGGTTCACACCATCAACCCGACACATCTGTTTCACCGCCTCCCTTGTTAAATCAGCTTTGCCAAATGTTTGGGCTATCCTCATTTGAGCGAGATTTGCTGCTCTTATGTGCTGGGATGGAATTTGATGCCTCTTGGGGGTTGCTCTGCGGCATCGCTCAGAGTAATGAGCAATTAAAGTATCCCACATTTGCTCTAGCATTGAATATATTGCCCGACGGACATTGGGGGGCGCTGACGCCAGATGCACCATTGCGCCGGTGGCGGTTGATTGACGTGGGTGAAGGGGTGACGTTAACCAATAGTTCACTACGGATTGATGAGCGGATTTTGCATTACCTGCGCGGCGTTCAATATATTGATGAGCGCTTGGCGATTATGGAGGAACCGATGCCGTTACCGGGTATTTTGGTATCCTCTCATCAGCAAAGTGTCCAACAAATCGCTACAACCTGGTTACAGGTGGGCGAGGGTACATTCCCGGTGGTGCAGCTATGTGGGGAGGATGTCACCAGTAAACGTGCGATCGCGCGAGCGGTATGCGATCATTTGGGGATTAATCTCCATGCCCTTTCTGCTGAATCTTTACCCACGGATACCAGTCAACTGAATATCGTTAAGATTCTCTATGAACGGGAATGGGCATTAAGCAGCACGGTTCTGTTGCTCAACTGTGATCATCTCGAAACCAATGATCCAGCTAAAGAAAGCGCGATCGCTCGTTTCATCGAAAGCCTGAACACACCCTTACTTGTCACGAGTCGCGATCGCCGCCGCCAACGCCAGCGTCCAATCATTACTATAGATGTCCATCATCCTACCAGTGACGAGCAGCGTTTAATTTGGCAAAACGCTTTAGCCGATAAAGCCTCCAAACTTGAGCCTTCAATCAACCTATTAGTGTCTACATTTAACCTCAGCGCTCCCGATATTCATACTGCTTACTTAACCCTCAAAGGAATGAATATTGAGACACAGGAAGAAGACGGGCAACCCATAGACGAAGACATTGATAACTCATCTGTAATCCCACCCATTACCACTAAATTGTGGGACGTCTGCTGTATTCAAGCCCGTCCCCGCATGGAAGAATTAGCCCAACGAATTGATACAGCCGCCACTTGGGACGATTTAATTTTGCCGGATATTGAACGCACTGTATTAGCAGAAATTGTCACCCATGTGCGCCACCGGATGAAGGTGTATGAAAATTGGGGATTTGCCGGAAAAAGCCGCCGTGGGCTGGGAATTAGCGCTCTATTTGCGGGTGCCAGTGGAACCGGGAAAACCATGGCAGCAGAGGTTATTGGCAAAGAGTTACGATTGGATGTTTATCGGATCGACCTCAGTTCAGTTATTAGTAAATATATTGGTGAAACTGAGAAAAACTTACGCCGGGTTTTTGATGCCGCAGAAGGGGGCGGATCGATTCTTTTATTCGATGAAGCCGACGCATTATTTGGCAAGCGTTCTGAAGTAAAAGATTCTCATGACCGCCATGCCAATATTGAAGTCAGTTACCTATTGCAGCGCATGGAATCCTATCGAGGATTAGCAATTTTAACGACCAATATCAAAAGTGCATTAGACCAAGCCTTTATGCGCCGGATTCGCTTCATCGTTCAATTTCCCTTCCCCAGCGCTGAGCAACGTAAAGAAATTTGGCAACGCATATTTCCCAAACAGACACCAACTGAGAAACTGGATTATCGGAAATTGGCAAAACTGAATGTAGCGGGGGGTAATATTCGGAGTATTGCCATGAATGCAGCATTTATCGCGGCAGATGCTGGGGAACCTGTGCAGATGAAACATATTTTACAAGCTACTAAGAGTGAATATGTGAAACTAGAGCGACCATTAACTGATGTAGAAATCAGGGGATGGGTTTAGGGATTGTAACAACTCATGTAGAGACGTGCCATGGCACGTCTTGTCAATTGTATGTAGGGGCGAGTAGGGGAAGCGAAACCCAACCCCTACTGCTTGGGTTTCGCTTCCCTAAAGTTCCGTAAAAATTTGACGAATCGCGAATTGCAGAAATGACTTGTGCAGGATAATATTAGGTATCCAATAAGTTGAGTTGGGAAGACTGGTCATGGGTAGCCAACGGCGTCTTAACAAAAAAACATCCTGGGAACCGACTTCTTTACCAGTGCGGAATCCTTTACAGACGCGCCCCTTTGGTAAAGGTATCCAGGCGAGACGAGCCGAGTTGCCAACGACCAATGTATTGCAAACTCGTCCCTTTGGTACTCCCAAGCAAGCATCTTCGCCACAACAGGAAATGCCAGATCTCCAAGCTCAACTCGAACAGGTTAAGCGCTCTGGCTATAATGCCGCTAATATTCCCACACTTGCTCCGAGTAGCGCTACACCGATTCAGGCAAAGCTGACGATTGGAGAACCCAATGATAAGTATGAGCAGGAAGCGGATCAGGTAGCGGCGCAAGTCGTCAATCAGATTAATTCGCCTCAGAGTCAGCCGTCGGTTCAGGGTAAGACAGTTCAACGTCAGGAGAATCTAGAAGAGGAAAAAAAGGAACTGAAGATGAAACCTCTGGCTGACTCCATTCAGCGCCAGGAAGAAGAGGAAAAAGAGGAACTGAAGATGAAACCTCTGGCTGACTCCAT
>NZ_JBKHUP010000175.1:0-10384 GCF_046565525.1 Coleofasciculus sp.
TATATTATATTACTTAAGGGGATTATTGCGGGATAAATCCCGCTGTCTTTACGACTTGCTCGGTTTCATCCCCCGACTGAAGTACGGGGGAGCCTGCACCATCGCTCATGCTGTAATAAGAGTCAGATTACCAGCTATCGACACCCTATTATCGGTTTAAATGTCCAATTCTCAAGTTTTTGAACAATCCATCCCCATTAAAGCCAGCGCCACCACCGTTGAGCGCTGCATCACGGATCTGACGCTGATGCACCGTTGGCTCAATCCAGCCCTGCGCTGCTATCCGGTGGGTGAGTGGAGTACAGATATTGGTAGTCGCAGTCGCTTTGTGATTCAAATTCCTTTAGTACAGCCTACCCTCAACAGTATCGTTGTGGAACGCGAGCCCGGTTTAGTCGTTTGGCAATTCCAAGGATTTTTCCGAGGGCGCGATCGCTGGGAATGTCAACCCACGATTCTAGGTACGAGGCTGCTGAATCGTTTTGAGTTTGAAATTCCCAACCCTCTCGTCAGTTGGGGCTTTAATACCTTTGCCACAACCTGGACACAGCAGGATATGAAAGCCCAGCTACGGCGTCTGAAACGAGTCGCTGAGGAGATTTATCAAGGAATGGCTTAATAGTTTTAGCGAGTATATTAGATTCAGCGTTAACTAAACCGCGATTTGCCGCTTAATGCATCTTACCCGCTATGACGACGATTCTTCTCACCCTTGGTGTTATCCTACTGACTCTGATTTTATTTATCAGCGAATGGTTGCCCGTTGATATTACCGCACTCACCATCATGGTGCTGCTGATTGTGCTGGGATTAGTCAGCCCTGAGGAAGGAATATCCGGGTTTAGTAGTTCAGCTACAATCACCGTGATGGCAATGTTTATCCTCAGTGCTGGAATTGCCCGCACTGGCGCTATTCAAGTCGTCAGTGAACTCCTCTTGAAGTGGGGAGGTAAAACGTCCTCCCAGCAGATTTTAGCGTTGGGGGCAATTGCTGGTCCGATTAGTAGTGTAATCAATAATACGGCTGTCCTGGCTGTCTTTCTGCCGATTGTGGAAGATTTGTGTCGCCAAAAGCGGATTTCTCCCTCCAAACTGCTTATTCCCCTGTCTGACGCTACGATTTTAGGGGGAATGATTACTGTAATTGGCACTTCGACCAACATTTTGGCGAGTGGTTTGTCGGAGAAATTGGGGTACGGCACATTCAGTTTATTTGAATTCACGAAATTAGGATTGCTCACCTTCACGATTGGCTTGACCTATCTGGTGTTAATTGCTCCCCGATTACTGCCCAATCGCAAAATCTCCAGTAGTGATACTCAAGAGTATGGACTTCAGGACTATGTGAGTGAAATTGTGATTCCCCCAGGTTCCAGCTTGGTCGGAAAAACCCTACGTTCGACTCAAATTCAGCGCAAATTTGATATGGACGTGCTGGAGATCATCCGTAACGACAGCCGTTTCGCCCAACCTCTTGCAGACAAAGTGTTACAGGCTGGGGATATTTTAATTGTGCGGGGAAGGCGAGAATGTTTGCTGAATATTAAAGATGAACGGGGAATCGATATTTTTCCAGATGTAGAATTTAGTAAACAATCAATTGAAGAAAATCTGACATCCGGGGAAGATACGATTGCCGAAGTCTTAATTTTGTCGAACTCTGATTTGCTCGGATCGACCCTCAAAGAATTTCGCTTTCGGCAACGCTATAACTTGACTGTATTAGCCATTCGTCGTGGACAAGAATTCGTCCGGGAACGTTTGGGTAGAGTTCCGTTACGGTTTGGCGATTTGCTTTTGGTGCAAGGACCTAAGCAAAGCTTTGTCGGATTACAAACCAGTCGAGATTTGTTGGTCTTTGAGCAACGAGACATGGAAACGTTTCGGCGAGAAAAAGCCGGAATTGCTGTGGCAATTGGTGTGGGAGTTGTACTGGTTGCTGCGTTTAACCTATTGCCGATTTTGGTCAGTGCCTTAGCAGGAGTTGTTTTAATGGTACTCACGGGCTGTCTGAAGCCAGGGGAACTGTATGGTGCGGTGCGCTGGGATATTATCTTTCTCTTAGCCGGATTAATTCCTTTGGGAATTGCTATGGAAAATTCGGGAACGACTAAATGGTTAGCTGAAAATCTTGTCGCCCTTGGGAGTAGTTTCTCTCCCTATTGGATACTGACGTTTTTCTTTCTGATTACAGCGTTGTTGACCGAAATTTTATCTAATAACGCTTCGGTGGTTTTACTCTTACCCGTTGCGGTGCAAGTGGCTCAGACTTTGGAACTCAATCCTTTTGCCTTTATGTTTGCTGTCACCTTTGCGGCGTCGAATAGTTTTATGACACCGATTGGTTATCAAACCAATACCATGGTCTACAGTGCAGGGGGTTATAGGTTCCTAGACTTTTTCCGCGTGGGCGCTCCCCTGAGTCTTTTGATGACCGTTGTTATTCCCCCTTTGATTATTCTGCTTTATGGTTTATGAGTCATTTGTCATTCGTCATTGGTAGGGGAGTCAACCCGAATTTGGTATTACGAAATTCACCCTGACCAAGTACGATAAGTCTTTGACCCATCAACAATCAACGAAAACATGACAAAAGTACGGATCGGACTGCTATTTGGGGGGCGCTCAGGAGAACACGAGGTTTCGATTTGTTCAGCACAAGCGATCGCGAAAGCATTAAGTACGCCGCCGAATACGGATAAGTACGAGGTTTTACCCGTTTATATTCAAAAAGATGGCATCTGGCAACCCCCAGACATCGCCGAGCAGGTTTTGGCTTCGGGAACGCCTCTAGAAGCCAATGGAGACGGAAACCTCTGGCAATTTCCGCCTCAGGTAGCTGAGGTGGATGTTTGGTTTCCTATCTTGCACGGACCCAATGGAGAAGATGGCACGATTCAAGGCTTGTTAACGTTAATGCAGGTTCCCTGTGTGGGTTCGGGTGTATTAGGTTCGGCAATGGCGATGGATAAGATTGCCATGAAACAGGTATTTGACCAAGTGGGACTCGCCCAGGTGAAGTATAAGGGATTGAGTCGCGCTCAGGTATGGTCAAATCCCTGCGTTTTCCCGAAACTGTGTGATCAGATTGAGGAAACGTTGGGGTATCCCTGTTTTGTTAAACCTGCTAATTTAGGATCATCGGTGGGTATTGCCAAGGTGCGATCGCGAAGTGAATTGGAAGCAGCTTTAGATAGTGCAGCCAGTTATGATCGCCGAATTATTGTGGAAGCGGGAGTCGTGGCGCGGGAAGTGGAATGTGCGGTTTTAGGCAATGATAATCCTAAAGCATCTGTGGTGGGTGAAATTAGTTATACCAGCGATTTCTACGACTATGAAACTAAATATACAGAAGGTCGTGCCACGTTATCCATTCCTGCACCCTTACCTGATGTCGTAAGTCGTCAGATTCAGGAGATGGCACTCCAAGCATTTGCGGCGGTAGATGCAGCGGGTTTGTCACGGGTGGATTTCTTTTATGTGGAGGCGACTGGAGAAGTTTTAATTAATGAAATTAATACTTTACCGGGTTTCACCGCCACCAGTATGTATCCTCAACTTTGGGAAGCTAGTGGTGTGCCGTTTCCTCAATTAGTTGATCAGTTGATTGAATTCGCCCAAGAACGGCACGGTTCCTAAATCTGTGGACATTAAAGTGAACGGTTGAGAACTCGCTTCCCTTGAGAAGCAAGCTACGTCATTTGTCATTCGTCATTTGTCATTTGGAAACTGTAGGGGTTTGGTTACCAAACCCCTACTACCGTGGCTTGTGATTTTAGGTTTTTTAGCGGTTGGATAAATAGACATATCGCTGCTGGTGGATTATTTCAAGTCGGGATAATGCCTCTGGTGTATAGCGTTGGGCTTCAATACAGATTGATTGCCAGAGGATATCGAGGGTGTTGAGGTTGGGACAATAGCGTATGAGGGTGCGACAAGCGGCAATCCACTGTTCAATTTGGCGGTAGCTGACGAAGTAACCGCCGATTCCTTTGATATGCACCCAAAGGACGTTATGCCATTTTTCCCAGTTGAGGATGCGCTCTTGGGGGATTCTCAGGTGTTTAGCGATTTGCCGAAGGGTGATAACGAAGGTTTTGGGGTTGATGCGATGGCGTAGAGGTTGCATGGCTTTACTGTTGGAGTAGATGCTTTACCGAGTTTTTTGTCAGTCAATATATACAATATATCTGGTAAAGCATCAATATGTAAATACTCTCCTTGAAATTAGTCTTCTTCTATGACGTGGAATCCAGCCTGTTCTGCAATCAGGCTTAAATACTTAGATGTAGCCAGAGTGGGTTCATAAGCGCTATTTTCCCACTGACTAACTGTCGCCTGTCGCACACCAAGTTTTTGGGCAAACTCTGCCTGGGTTAAACCCATATAGCGACGTAGTGCCTTGATCAGTTGAGCGTTCCATAGCACGGTGTCACCCATACGTGGAACTTTAGGTTTAGCCGTAGGTTGGCGAAATGTCACCCGTTGCTGCTCCAAATCAATATCCTCAACCCAATATCCGGCTTCCATCCAGGCATTTGCTTGCAGTGCGCCTTTCCTACGATTGCTCCACCATGCCCGTTTTTGGCGTGCTGAGTCGGGTAAGGTGTCATTCATGAGTTCCTCAATTTCTGCAAAGGTGAGGATTACTTCCGCTTGATCGCTCTGTTGCAGAAATTCTAGAAGTGGCTGGTACTTGCTATCTGGCTTCATGCTGCAAAACCTCTACAGCAATCAACGTCTATGGGTTGAGATGCTGGTGGGACTTCTTTGTTGGTGCAGTGGGAAAGGGGCATGAAGCTGTTCTAGGGGACAGGTAATCATCTCTAGGATGCCAGAAAATTGGGGCGTGCGATCGCGCTTTTACAGGACTTACGCACAAACGCCACTTTGATATACTGTAGGGTGGGCATTGCCCACCATCCAAAATTTCAGTACCATTCAACTGAGGATTGGGGTCACTCATCTGATCAGCGCTACAGGTTTTCATTCAGCAGCTTCTACTATTGAACTCAACTATCTAGGGGTGGCTCCTCGTCCGCCGGGGGGAGAGGAATTGGGGCGAATGTTTTGGTATCGTCTTGGTTGATCTGATGCGCCAAATCTGCCTCTTCTAATCGTTCTAAATAAGGCAAAATTTGGCTAAAACTGCGGAAGCCTAACTGTTCGAGATCATCTATCGTTATTGTTTCATCTGAAAGGCTACCTCGCTGCTGCAATAAGGCACGAACTCGCTCTTCTTGCACGTTCAATGCAGCTTGTTGGCGCAAGGTTGGCTCTGCTGCTTTTAAACCTTTGTCCAAAACGTCTGGGGTAATTTTATCGACCTGAAGATTTGCCGCCGTTGACAAAACTGTGCTACCCAATCGGTTGAACAAACGGGGTTTAC
The DNA here is from genome assembly GCF_046565525.1 of Coleofasciculus sp. Classification (NCBI taxonomy): domain Bacteria; kingdom Bacillati; phylum Cyanobacteriota; class Cyanophyceae; order Coleofasciculales; family Coleofasciculaceae; genus Coleofasciculus; species Coleofasciculus sp. The sequence continues at coordinate 5,390 of NZ_JBKHUP010000175.1, forward strand.
CTAGAGAAACCTGACAAAAGTGCTTGGCTGTGTCGGGTAGAAAAGGTAATACAGAACGCGGATCATTCGCATCAGTGGAGTAATTTTTAATCCGCGCACTGCTAAGGTAATTGATCAGCATCTGATAGGTGGTTTCCTGATCCATTTCTTCTAGCTTGAGTTGTAGGTCAAATAAACCGCGTTCACTGGTGAGTAAATCTCCCATTAAACCCATTGGGTGTCCTGTTAGCAAGAACCACGCCGGACCTTTTAATGTACCCTGAGCATCGTGCATTAATTGCCTGACTCGATGGGGGTTTTGCTTGTCTAGGTCATCAATCGCAATCACGACACCTTCGGGATATTTCTTTTGCGCCCGATTTAAAAGGGTGTTGAGGCTGACAGTGGGATATTGGGGTTTGGTGATGGGTAAATCTTTCTCGCCAATCTTACCAGCTATTCCGATACTACCCCCGACTTCGGATCTGCGTTCCTTCAAGACTTTTTCGGTAGGAATCCCCATCTGATACAGTTGACTTTGCGCCCATTCGTCATCTGTCATTTCTTGAGCTAGGGCAATTAATGCGGTTGGGCCGAGTTCATCTTGTCGTCCCGTGAAAATATGGTTCAGGGTTTCGCTTCGCAAATCGGTGGGGCTTTCGGTAAAGGGAATCTCTCTAAGTCCTAAACGCTGAATATTGTTTACCGACTGGTCAAAAATATCGTCAGCCGTGGTCATACATAAACCTCCCTTGCTTGTCGTTCCATCGCTCGTTGTGCTGCTTGATAGAGATTATCCACTTCAGCATACTGGGAGTCGATAAAGTTGGGACTGCGGGGAACTGCAATTTCTAGGGCTTCCTGTAGCAAAGTAATGGCAGTATCTAAATTCTTGATATTTTCAGTTAGTGTGGCACGTTGCATCAGTGCCTCTGCTAAGTTGCTTTGCGTTTCAGCCCAATTTTGAGGAAATGCCTCACGGGTAGAAACCTGTAAAGCTAAGTTGTAGGCGGCGATTGCCTGTTCCAAATTCTCAGCGCGTTCTCCCCGAATGCGATCGCGGTAAGCATTTGCCAAGTTGTTTTGCGTCCCCGCCCAATCTTCGTTATCAGTCATCAGTTATCAGTTATCAGTTGTCAGAGAGTCGGGTTGTTTTGAGGATTGAAAAGAGGATTTTGCCTATCTCGTCAGCGTCGGCGTGTATGCTATTGAAGGTTTTTTCCGCAATGTATCCTGTATCTTTCAACAGAGATAGCCAATATTTGGTTTCTAGGCACTCTTTATAGGCTATTGATACTTTAGCAGAAAAATTTGCTGTAGATATAGCACCGTTTGCTTCAGCGAGGTTCGCACCAATCGAAGTTCCACTTCTATTGTTTTGATAAAATAAACTCTTTCTTTTTTTCAGGGAGATATTGGTAAGCTTTAACAACCCGAATAGCAAATCGATACGCTTTCTGGTATGCAATACTCTTCATATCCACTCCCTGATAACTGATAACTGATAACTGATAACTGATAACTGTTAACTGATAACTGTTAACTGATAACTGTTAACTGATAACTGTTAACTGATAACTGTTAACTGATAACTGTTAACTGATAACTGATAACTGTTAACTCCCCAAAACCACCTGTAAATCCAGTACAAATCCAGGTAAAACATCTTCCCCTGATAAGCTATTCGGTGACTCTAAAACCTCAACCTCCCGATTCGGTCGATAAATTTCAACCTTTTTATTCTTCGCATCAATCAACCACCCCAAACGCAACCCATTGTCTAAATATTCCTGCATCTTTTTGCGTAAAGTTTCCATATTGTCACTTTTAGAACGCAATTCGATCGCAAAATCCGGACACAGTGGCGGAAATGATTCCTGTTGTTCTAGTGTCAAAGCATCCCATCGTTCTTGACTCACCCAAGACGCATCAGGAGAACGATCTGCACCATTAGGAAGCCGAAACGCTGTCGAAGAATCAAAAGCAACTCCCAAACCAGCCTGACGGTTCCATGATTGAAGCTGAAACGCGATATCAATATTCCGTTTTCCGGTAATTCCCCCAGTGGGTGGCATAATAATTAATTCTCCTATAGCTGTTCGTTCGAGTCGCACATCGCGATTAGCCGCAGCGAGTTCCTCAAACTGCTCCTGAGTAACTTTTAGGGTTTGTGGGATAATAATTGGAATCATTGTTCGTTACAAGTCAAAAATGCGATCGCCTGTTTTTCTGCCTGTGGGCGCACGTCAGTCATCCGTGTCTACTTAAGAGTTTATATGACTAGCGCTCAAAGTTTAGATCCCCCTAAATCCCCCATGGAACAAAAAGCGAAGCATCCGCTGGTCTCCCCCGTGCAAAAAAAGCGAAGCATCCTATGGCTTCCCCCTTTTTAAGGGGGACGGGAGGGGGATCTAATAGGGGGACGGAAGGGGGATCAAAAAGGAAGACGGGAGGGGGTTCAAAAAAGGGGGTATCTCTGATTAAGTAAGGGTTTCAGCCTTAAGTTGATACTAATGACGTCTGTGCGCCCATACCAGGCTAATTCTTAAATTTATGGCTGATAAATTGACTACCAATGCCACAGCCAATGGCAAGCACCACGACAATAATTTGACTGGCAAGATAATGATGATGGTGAGGATGATCCTCATGAATCTGGCTGATCGCCTCGACATCAATTCCGCGATCGCTAACCGGAATCACTAACATATCCCAATGACTATCCTCACCAATCTCCACCTCCCACTCTCCACTGACGGAGTAATCGGGTTCAAAGACAAACATCCCTTGTTCGTTTGTCCTTCCTGCAATCGGCGCATAGTCTGAACCCGCAGGAGGATGGACAATCACAGGTGCATCTTGAAACGCTTCCCCTGTGCTGAACACAGATTGAATTTCTAGGGAATTAATCTTTAAGTGATAGTTGGTTTCCACTCCATGGGCTAGTGCTTGGCTGGGAAAGCCCAAAAGACTGATAAGTACCAGTAGGACAACAAAAAACTGTTTTACTTTCATTGGATATCTGTAAAAGGTTGTGATTGATTTTGCCTTATAGAGAGGTAGTGATTGAAACAAATGTTATACCAAAGCCAATGACCATGATCACGATCGCACTCAAAATTGATAACTTTTGCAACACTTGATCCGTTTGCGGTAATCGCTCTAGCCACTGGCGAGCATAAATGGCGACGACACCCAAAATAACCAACACTGATGCTAACCCCAGACTAAACCCGCCCACCAAAAACAGCCCATAGCTGATCTGGTGTAATGCAACGGCACTCAATAACATTACCAAAGCTGAAGGACAAGGAATTAATCCCCCCGCAATCCCTAATTTAACCAGGGATGAAAGGCTAGTGGGTGAGTGGGTGTGTGAATGTGAATGGGAATGGGAATGGGAATGGGAATGCAGCCGCTTTCTCAGTAGGCTCAATCCGAGGATACCAATGGTTAACCCGCTCACGAAACTCAGCACCGGATAGGATTGTTCAGGCAAAAAGTATTGAGACGCAAACAGCGCGATCGCACCCAACAGAAAAATACTCAGTGTATGAGTAAAGGTTATGGTTAATCCCAGTAAAACAGCCTGCTGTGCAGTGCCTTGAGAGCCAATAAAATAGGCGCTTACAAGGGTTTTACCATGTCCAGGGGACAGTGCATGAACCGCACCGAATCCAAACGCGATCGCGATCCCGATTAAAATCGTGCTTAACGTCGGTTCAGATGCGATCAGGTTCGGTACTGAGGATGTGTGACTCAAGTGAGCTAAAATACACGCTTGTGACATGGAAAAACTGGGTGGGTAAATTAGGCGATTATATCAAAACAGTACACCTGGTTCCCATCAAGTTGCCTTATAGCCAGTTGCGTTCTAACGTATCTTATGAGAGCGAAGGAAATAATGGCTAATCACAAGTAGGGGCTTGGTTACCAAGCCCTTGGTTACTGTACAAAAAATGGGCAGTACTGGATTCGAACCAGTGACATCCTGCTTGTAAGGCAGGCGCTCTACCGCTGAGCTAACCGCCCGGTATGTATCATACTTACTTAGATTAACACAAAATTACCAAAAATATGCCCTCTGGTCAAATACACGATCGCATTACCTTATGGAGTCTCCCCCTTATAACCGCTGTAACCCGCATCATGACTAGGAATGGGGACTTAACCCTGATCGTATCTGGAGGCTTTTTTTTTAGTGGACTCATGTTCAGTCCCGACTTAGATCTCTACTCACGCCCCTTTAAACGCTGGGGGTGGCTGCGCTGGATTTGGCTACCTTACCAAAAGGTGATGCGCCACCGCTCTATTTTTTCCCACGGCTTTATCCTAGGGACTACGATTCGTATCCTCTATCTGGGGAGTTGGATCATCGCGCTGGCGGGAGTAGGATTTGTGATTATGTACTTATTCCAGGCTGTACCTTGGACTGGGGAAGAATTAAAACAACATATCACGCGATCGCTCCTTGATTATCAAGCCCACTGGATTGCTTTATTTATCGGCTTAGAACTCGGCGCTATCCTCCACTCCGTCAGTGATTGGACAAGTTCCACCTACAAGCGCTACCAGCGTCGAAAGCAAACGCCGCGCCGTAAATCCACCAAACGCCAGCGAACCTCAAATCGACGAACTTGACGCTTCTGGGATATAACAACCATGACCCTAGAAAACAAAATTGCTCAACTGTTTCAGATGAATGAAGCCACATGGACACGTCATGCTAATCCCTGGAGTGTCTGGACGCGCAACACTGTATTACCTTTGCTCATCCTAGCCATCTAGAGTCGAGTTTGGCTGGGCTGGTGGTCTTTGCTTTTGGTTGCAGTGGCGTTACTTTGGAATTGGGTAAACCCGCGCCTATTTGCTAAACCGGAAACGACTGATAACTGGGCGTCTAAAGCTGTATTTGGCGAACGGGTTTGGATGAATCGAGTTGACACTCCCACGGCTTAAAGCGCGTGGGATTCTACATTCATCGTCAGAACTTGCTCTACCAGGCTTGCGCCAAGT
>NZ_JBKHUP010000176.1:0-10370 GCF_046565525.1 Coleofasciculus sp.
ATATATCTGGGGCGATTGGCGGGGGATTGGGCGAAGCATTCGCGTTGGGAATTTGGCAGACAACCGATATATCTGGGCGCGAATGCTTCGCCCCTACGAACGTGCCATGGTACGTCTCTACATGATCTTTTACCTGAATTAACCCCTGCTCGTCAGCCAACTGCAAAAGCGAACAGCAACGGGCGTGAACATATTGAATGGGAAAAATCTTGTCAGAATCCGGCTGATTTTGTCCGAGTTTTTCTCTATCCCCGGCTCCCCCTTTTTCCTGAAGTTTCTGTTTTAAATAATGTCTGGGAACAGAAGGAAAGGGGGGTATTTTAAACCACTCTTGTAAGTAGGTGGCTAAGGCGCGATCGCTGAGTCGGAAAAGAATCCAGCCAGGAGGCAATACTTCAATCGTAAAATCTATAGCAATCGCGTCACCAGACTCTTGAGAAAGCGTTAGCAAGGCGACGGTGAGCTGACGGGCAATGTCTAAGGGAGTCTGTTGCCAAGGTGAAGATAACTTGAGTGCGATCGCAGACCGATAGCATACATAATTAGGAGTAGAGAAACGGTGTAAGGGTATGGTTTGGGGCGTTAACTGAGCCGCAGTGGGTAAAATGTCTACTCTGCCAATTGCCTGCCAAAGCTGTTGTTGCAACTGAGATTTAATACTCACATTGTTACTAAATGCTTTTACCATGAAAACTCTATAGTTAGATGTATTTTTAACTCCTGTAAAATTAAAAATAACTTGGTCTCCATCTTGACGGAGCTATGAATTTACCACCCTCCACATCAGAAGCATCTCGCTCGTTCTTAACCTGGCAACGTATTCTGGATTGGGCACAGGAACACTACCGCGATCGAACGTTTAGCAAAGATGAGCTAATCCCGACTCGTTCGGGATTGCTGTATCTCGTGCAGCGAGGAGCAGTACGTTTAGTGGGTACAACTCAAATCAGCGCAAGTCACTCCACAGATGAATCATTGTCCCAAATCCCACAAGAAGCCTTTTTAGGATTTGTCGGTGCAGGTCAGCCTTTTGAAATTGTGGCACAATCACCCTTTACCCTGTCCGCCTACTCCCATGTTGAGCAAACCTCAGTCCTCTGGATGTATTGGCATGATCTAGACAATTGGCCCCACTTCCGGCGTGAGGTGTTGAATGCGTTCCGCTATCAACATCAGCGAAAACTCCTATGGTTGAGTATCTTGGGACAACGCAAAACCATTGATCGCCTTTTCGGATTACTTACTCTGATGATTGAAGAATTTGGCGAACCGACACCCGATGGCTATTGTCTGCCATTTCCTTTAACTCACGCCCAAATTAGCAGTGCAATTGGTTCAACTCGTGTCACCGTGACTCGCTTAATGGGAAGGTTACGCAAAAAGGGACTGATTAGCACCTACGGGGATAATTTAATTTGCTTACCCATGCAATCTGTTGATTTTAATAACGATAGTTCAAAATCAAGCTAATCGGTTATTTGTTATCATATCAAACCTAGATAGTTGAGGATAGAGTGATGGTCATAGCAGCGAATGTAACTGATAATATTTCTCTAGATGACTTTATGGCTAATCCTCCCGATCATACAGAGTGGGTGGATGGACAATTGATTGAGACAACGGGAATGACGATAAAACATAGTCGAATTCAATCGAGATTAGATCGTTACTGGGGAAATTACATCAGCGAGTCAGGACAAGGCGGTGAACCTTACGTTGAACTTCCTTGTCGCACATTGCGTCAGGGGCGTCGTCCAGATGTTTCTTATTTGACGTCCCAATTGTTAGATCAGTATGGAGATGTGGCTGTATTACCCCAAAGCCCCCCTCTGATTGCCGAAATTGCCTCACCCACAGATACAGCCGAGGACTTATTTGCCAAGGCGACGGAGTATTTAGAGTCAGGTTGTCAAGAAGTTTGGTTAGTGTTTCCTGAGACTCGTTGGATTTTGGTGATCACTCAGAATCAAACATTAGCATTTCGTTCCGGTGATGTGGTGAGTACGCAGGTTGTTCTAACCGGGTTTAGCATAGCCGTTGATGAGTTGTTTGCATAAAGTTTGTAGTTGCGCTGTCTTCATTCCTGCAAACCTAAACCTGAGAACCAGTCCATGAAAATAAGTAAAATAATTGTCAAGGGCTTTCAACAGTTCAATAATTTCCAGTTAGATTTGGTAAACCCCAAGACAGGTAAACCACTAGATAAAATATGCTTGATTGGTACAAATGGAACGGGAAAAACAACGATTTTGGAGAAAATAATCCACTTATTAAATGAGTCTAATGGTTATGGAAATCAGCCAAAGCAACTGAAAAACCTGCCATTATTCGCTGTAAAATTTTCTGCCTCGTCTGGAGATTTTTTTGCTTGTCATCCTCCCTATAGCGGTTCTGATAGTTATGGTGCTCCAATAGTCTACTATAATGCTGATGTCGAACAGACTGACGAATGGCATCGGTTTGTCACTGATCCAACCCAAAAAGTCGTACCACCGGACTTCTGCATACAACACTACATTTCCAGTCAGCCCGTTCCCTCGCTTACCAACAAGAAAGATTTAATTATTCATGTACCAGCCGATCGGTCATTGCTTTTACAGAAAGGAGATTTACCTGTAACAACACTTGACGAAGCTTTAAAGCTATTCCAAAATTTTCCAGTTTATCACTTTATATCTATGGAAAATGCCGGAGAGTTTTGGAAACTATTAATTTATCTGGTCAAAAAACGGGAGAGTGATTACCTAGATCATTTAAAGCAACCTAAAAATAGAAAGAAAACGATTGAAGAGGTTGAGGCGGAATTTAAAGAAAATCATCCAGAGATTCTCCAAGAAATTGGAAACCTATGGAATCGAATACTAGACAAGCCAGGACTAAAATTCGATATTGAAGAAGCAGGAATTCCTGTACAACTCAACGAAAATCTTCAGGCGTATGTGAAAGTTAAGAGTTCCGGGCAACCCTTACCCTACAACAGCCTCAGTAGTGGGATTCGTAACTACATCTTCAAGTTAGGGCATATTAAAACATTGTACTTCCAACGTCAGATAGAGCGAGGTTTTCTATTGGTTGATGAACCCGAAAATAGTTTATATCCGGATCTGCTTTATGACCTAATTGAGCAATATCTCTCAATTATCCAAAACACACAGTTCTTTGTCGCTACCCATAATCCAATTATCGCCGCTCAGTTTGAACCTTATGAGCGAATCCACCTAGATTTTGATGACCAAGGGTTTGTCACCGCTACATCAGGCGTTACTCCGATTGGAGATGACCCCAATGATTTGTTAATTAAAGATTTTCATGTACGCAGCATCTACGGAAAACAAGGACTACAAAAATGGGAACGATTTCTGGAACTACAGCGATTAATTCACTCAACTAGCGACATAAATCGCCAACAGGAGTTGATTACTGAATATCTAGAAATAGGAAACGCCTATAACTTTGATCCATCCAAATGAGATATCTGAGAAAGTCGGCGCAGTCAAAGATAATTTCTAATCAGTGGCAGTATTCAAATCAAAGGGATAGAACTAAGATAAGGCAAGAACTGCTAAACGAACAGATGGGATTTTGTGCCTACTCCGAACGCTATATCCAAAGTACAGATGCTGTTGATGTGGAACATTTTGATGCTCGGTTGAAAAGCACAGAGAATGATAGTTACTGGAATTGGTATACTGTGCTGCATTGGATCAATCAGCACAAACCCCGTAATATCGAGCCGTTTGAACCTATCCTCAAGCCATATTCTGCCGATCTGAATCAACGGATCAAGTATGAAAACGGGCAATTTATTGCGGTCGATCCAAATGACAAAGAAGCTGAAAATCTGATTAAGTATCTTGGGTGGAATAGACCCGAACTGTACGAAGATAGACGCAAGCATATCGAGCGCATCCGATTTGTGCAACAGGTATATAAAGATAACCAAGATCAGTTCTTTGATTATTTAGTGAATCACCCAGATAATCTCAGTTTTTTCTCCGCCATGAGCGTTGAGTTAGAACTTCCTGATAGTCTGATCGAAAGGATTAACAAAAGCTCGTGAAATTATAGGAGAACATAGCACGTTACTGGTTAGTCGCCGCGATCGCGCCTTGTCCTTGGGGTGAGGCGACATAACCCAGAAAGGCTTGCACCTGAGGAGTTGCGGGTTGCTTGTAGACGTAGTAAAGTTCTCGTTGATAAGGATAATTCGCCGCTTGGGGAGTTAACCCATCGACGGGTACAATTCGCACCGTTTGTTGATCCGCAACCTGGCTATATGTGGCATAACTAATTCCATTACTGCCTAATTCTCGCAAAATAGGAGTGGTTGCATCCCGTTGCATTGTAACAATGTTAGTGTTAGGCGGTTGACCAAATTCTCCACCGTTAAGTACCAGTTCTTGAAACGCCTGACGAGTTCCGCTAACCGGGGGGCGATTAATTACGCGAATCCGTTCTGAATCACCACCGACTTGTGACCAATTGGTAATCTGTCCTTGAAAAATTCCCTGGACTTGCGCCTGAGTTAAGCCTCGTTGAAAAAGATTTTGCTCACCTATCACGATCGCGATCGCATCCTTCGTTACAGGTACAGCCATTAAGCCTTGGGACTGTTCTTGGGATGTCAGAGGACGAGAAATTGCGGCGATATCTGCACTTGCGGTTAAAATCGCCAGAATTCCCTTATCTGAACCCTCGGCTTTGGTTTCCACAACTGTCCCAGGAAACTGCTGTTCAAAACTTTGTTTCAAGGCTTGATTAATTTGCACCATACTCGTAGAACCCGCTATCCTGACAGTTGTGCCAGTGGGAACAGTTTGAGGTGGTGCAAAAGCACTGTTGGGATCTGCGGTTGGAGTTCCAGGATTGGCAGGTTGAGTGGGTGGGGATGGATTTTGAGCTGGGTTATTTTCACCTCCTGTCAATACACCTAGATTTGTGCCAGATTGACGGGTAAACCACCAAAAACCACCCGCTAATATTAAAACTGTAATTACAAGAGCAGCAATGAGTGTTCCCGTTTCGTTCTTCTGCGACATAATTAATAGACGGATTTAGGGCTTATACCGTTTCTCTTCAATCGTGCAACGAATACACCCCCTGATCAAGGGGGGACTACAGTTCGGTCTGATCTGGCGCAACATCATGGAGAATTGGTCTTCCAATTTTAACAAAATCAGCCGTTAAGTAGATGTCATTTAAGGTCGGGGCAGGTTTGGTTACTTATGGGTGCAAAAGAAAAGATAGGAATGGAACCCGCCCCGACAGAGAGGTTAGTTTAGTCGCGTCTGAGTTAAACCCAATTGCCAACTAACACAAAAGGCGTCCAGAAATAGGGATGCTTGCGATATTTTGGATCTTGTAAAATCAAGAGTTGAGCGCGACGCAGGGCTTCAGCTTTACTCACTTTATCCTGGGTGAGTACCTGGTAAAATTTCACCATCAGATCCGCTGTCGTCTCATCATCCACTAACCATAACGTCGCGATGGTACTGCGAGCCCCCGCCCTCACGGCGACACCCGCTAATCCTAACGCGGCTCGATCATCGCCTTTGGCGGTTTCGCACGCACTAAGTACGAGTAATTCAATGGGATTGGTTTGACGCAGATCTGTAGTTTTGAGTAAAGAACTCAATTCATTCACATTTAGCCGATCATCCCAGGTAATAATAAAGGTTCCCTCAGCCTCTGAACTAAATTGACCGTGGGTGGCGAGATGAACGACGGGAAATGAGACATTCGCGATCGCATCTTTCAACGTGGATTTGGTAAACTCCTGATTGAGTAACAATTTCCCTGACATCAACGATTGAATTTGCTGGAGTTCAGTTTTGACATTAGGAAGGGCGGAAAAGTCTTGGCGGGATTCGGAGAGTCCAGCAGTTAAAACTTCAAGCTGTTGTTCGGTAAGGGGTGTGGACTCTAACAACTCTAACCCTGGAGTCAGCGCGATCGCATAATTTTGCAGTAAGTAGTTATCACCGTCGTGCAGCGCCCCCATGGGGATATTCCGCAGGGTACCATTCAACACAAAGACTAAGGTTTTTACCTCACTTGTGGCTAAATCAGCAGCGGCGGGTTGAATAATCCAGTCATAGACTTTTCGGGCGAGGGGGAGAAATCTTAAACTGGTACGCTCAGGTAATGCTTGACGTAAATCCTCTAATGTGCTTTCTAATTCAGTTTGGGACACGAAGGTGGTATATCGGCGCAAGGGTTGATTGGGCAAATGGACAATTGTTTCCAAGCGATTGGAGAGGATAATCGGGTAAAGTACGGCAGCTTGTTGGTCAATCGTATCAATTTTTACAGGCTGGGCAGTAATACAATCGGCTTGAAAGAAGTTATCCAATTCCGCGACTTGGAGTAATTCAATCACCTGACGGGCTTGTTCGAGTCGTTCTGAACTAATTTGCGTATCATCTTCGGGTAGTAGCAGTTCGACTAACTCCCGGTAGATGGGTTCAACCTGTTCACGAAAGGAATACTGAACATTAGAATTAACGGCGACTAAATCACTACGCAGGGATTGAAGGGTATCCACCGCCCCTTGGTACGCCGCAATTGCCCCTTGGATATCGCCCTGCTGTTTGAGTAAGCGCCCTAGTTGCCATTGCCAAGGATACAGACTATCCCAGGCTTCAATGGCTTGGGTTTTAATTAAGGCTTGTTGGGTTAAATCTTGGGCTTGTTGCAGTTGATTAGTTTGTTCGTACAGATGTCCCAGAGTTCCCAATGCATAAGCGTGGAGGCGTTGACTTCCCAGGGTTTCCGCCTGCTGGATAGCGGTGGTGAGGATTTGGGCGATTTCTGGGTGTAGAGACGTTGCATGCAACGTCTCTACAGATGTTGCTAATTTAATCAGACTTTCGCCAAAGTTAATCTGAAATGTAATCGCTTGCTCTGAAATGGGTAAGCGGTTGAGTTGGCTTTGGATTTGGGGGATTAAGGTTTGCGCTTGTTGGCGATTTCCGGTTTCGATAAGTAAGCTGAGTTGATTGAGTTTTGCCCCTAATTCGATAAGGGGAGAAGGGGCTTGGGTTATCGCTTGTTGATAGAAATCGAGGGCGGCTTCAACTTGCTGCTGTTGACGGGCGGTATTGGCAAGGCTAAACAGGGCGGCGCTAATATCGGGGGGGGATTCTAACTGGCGGGCAATTTGTAAACTTTCTGCTAGTACCTGACGGGCTTGAGGCAAGTCGTTTACAAATTGTAACACCTCCCCTAGCGATCGCAAGCCGATGGCTTTGGTGAGTGAATCGGGCTGATTGTCGAGGGTTTGTCTAACTTGCTTGAGTAAGGCTAATGCCCGTCGATGCAATCCTAGAACTTGCATCGCTTGCGCCTGGTTAATTTGGCTTTTTATTTTACCTGTTTTATCCCCTAACTGATTGTACAGGGCGGTAGCTTGCTTCCAAGTGGCTAAGGCTTGTTCGGCTTGTCCCTGATGCAGTTGTAAACGCCCCTGAATATTGAGGCTTTGGGCTAGTACGTTTAGGTGATGGGTAGAAACGTCGCGGTTTGCTTTAGTTTGCAGCAGGGTTAAACTCTGGGAAATGGCGTCGTTTGCCTGGGACCATAATCCAAGTTGCTGATAGGCTAAGGAGAGATTACTCAGGACTGTGGCTTGCTTAATTGTTTCGCCTTGGGTTTGATAAGCTTGGGCAGCTTTTTGGAGAAATTCTACAGCATCAGTATATTGTCCTGTTTCGTAAAAGGTTCTGCCTTGTTTCACCCAATCTGCGGGGGAAGGATTAACGGTTGTTGTCTCGATTGCGGCTGTTTGGGGTTCTTTTTGTCCTATTCCTGTTGCTGATACAGGGGAAATGACAATACATAAAATGGCGGTGAGGATTCCTAATAGTAGCCATGAGATACCCCATTTTTTGGCGCTAAAGCGCTGACTACGAACCCTGGCGCTAAAGCGCTTACTACGAACAGGCAGATGCCATTTGTTTCTCATACTATTTCATCCCAACAAGATTGCATTGTAGGGGCACGACAATGCCGTGCCCTTATATCATGTCTGTCTAATACCGAATCCGATGAAATCATCCCCTTTTAAACTTGGCTACTTTTTCTTTCTATCCCTTGGAGTCTTGTTTAATACCAAGTTGCATTCAAAGATATATTTACTCACACAAAGGAGGATTGACTTGGCGACTCTCAATTGTCACGTTAGTCGCCTCAGCCGTAAGGATAACATTACCTTGAGCATCTCTAATCCATCCATTGGCTTCCACAATCGTGGGCGGTTGAGAAGGTTTATCGGGGAGAGTTGCCGTACTATTATCGTTATCGCTTGCGGGTGACTCTAAGGAAATCCAATCAGCAAATACCGCTTCTCCACGTAGCAATTCATTGGGTTTGGGGGGTAAACCGCCGCGCCCGGTGACGACAAAACTACTTTGATTAAATCCAGCATCCGCTTGACAAACTTGACCCACTAATCCTCGCACATCTATCGGTTCACTCGGTAATGGATTTAAGTCCCGACTGGGATCAACATCAGGGATATTCAGCACCACATTACCGTCTACCCCAAATTGAGAACTGGCAGTAATATCACTTTTTGGCGTGCGCTGGGGACGAAATTCTAACCCAAAAATACTTTGAGCGGTGATATTGATATTACCGCCATCACCCCCAAACGCATCGGCAACTATGTCGCTGTTTTCGTCTTCAACCGCCACAATGAATTCGGTGTCGATAGTAATATTTCCCCCATTCCCTTGACCGCCAAATGCTTCTGCCGAAATCAGGCTATTGCGGCGCATTGTGATTAAATCCTCTACCTTTAAGGTCATATTACCGCCTTCTCCGGATACGGTACTGGCAATTAAGGAACCTTGGTTATCTAGGTTAATCGAGTTGGCTGTAATCTGCATTTCACCACCATTTCCTGTAGCTTGATTTGGCAGAATAATACCTTGCAACGCCCCAAATCCTAACGTGGGATCACTCAGACGCAAGTCATTTGCCACTGTTCCCGTTGCGGCTGTCACTCTTGCACCATCCCGAACCATTAATTGATTGGTATTCACCTGCAAATTCCCCGCATTTCCCGTGCCAAATCCTTGGGCATATAATCCACTGGGAAAACCCTCAGCAGATGTACCGCTTAATTCTACCGATTCAGCCGCATTGACGAATAAATTCCCCCCTTGACCATCACCAATCGATGAAGCAGTGACAAATCCCCCATCTTGGATAATTAATCGCCCAGTATTAATTGTCAGATTTCCCGCCTTTCCTGCACCCGTTCGATTCGCCTCTGTATTGACTGTATCAGTACCTAAGGTGCTAGGAATTATATTAATCGGAGATTTTCCAATCACTTCCACTGATTCAGACGCATTCACCGTTAAATTGCCTCCTTGACCGGAACTCGCTGTCCCACTCTCAACAAATCCGCCATCTCGGATAATCAAGCGGCGGGTGTTAATCGTTAAGTTTCCCGCATCACCGATATCATCAGTCCCCATACTTCCAGAATCTAAAAGACGGATAGTTCCAGAACCTAAAAGACTGGGAGTCCCCCTAACCAGAGATACGCCAATCACCTCTACAGACTCAGAGGCATTCACTTCTAAATTTCCGCCCTTACCTTGACCAAAAGTAGCTGTTGATATATTTGCCCCCTCTTGAATGATTAATCGTCCGGTGTCAATTCGCAGAATTCCGCCATCGTTAGACCCCCCAGCTTCAGAAAATAAACCACTGGTGGATGGTGTTGCCCCGGTTAACTCCACCGTATCGGACGCCTTGACAATTAAATTCCCCCCTTTACCACTACTCAATGGTGCGGTAGAAGTTGTTACGGTTGCTCCCGATCGCACGCTTACGTTCTCTGTTTCAATAGTGATATCTCCGGCATCTCCTTGGGCAAATGTGGCGGTTGATAAGGTGGCTGTTGACCGCAAGTTTAATTGCTGTGTTTCAATGGTGATATCTCCCGCCGCCCCACCTCCGGCTGTAATCGAATAGAAGCCGCTACTGGGGATGGTGGCTAGAAAATCCCTTACCCCAGGAATGGCGTTTAACAGGGGATTATCCACCGCACCCTCAACATTAATCCCACTTGCTTCAACGAATTCTGTGGCTTGTACCGTGACATTTCCGGCTGGGATTGCCCCTATGGTTCCAGCAATCACTCGTGCGCCATTGGTTAAGGAGACTGAATTCGCCTCGATTTGGATATCACCGCCTTGGAGATTGGGCGCAGGAATCGGACTGATACTCGCACTACCAATGAGATGATTATCCCACGCGATCGCACCTTGACTACTTAGTTTAATTGTTCCTCCTAATGCCCCTAGAGAAAAGATATCTGAAGTGATGATATCTCCCTCCCCAATCAGGCTAATATC
>NZ_JBKHUP010000177.1:0-10267 GCF_046565525.1 Coleofasciculus sp.
GCTACCTAGACGGTTCGCTCGGTTTCATCTCCCAGCTAAAGAGCGTGGGAGCCTTCACCCATCGCTTTTCCGGTAAGATTTTTTTTATCTTAGCCCGGTAGAAAAACAACTTTTTTTACAAGGCGTGACAATTCCCACTCATTCCGGTATGATTCTGAATGTGTGAGGAGCGAACCAGCGGGGGAACCGAGACGAAACACGGACAGTCGTCGGTTCCCTTTCTGATCAAAATGACTGGGGATTAGGGACTAAAGAATTAACGTTTCAATGGCTGTAGCTACGCCGTCTTGTTCAACAGAGGGAGCTACCCACTGCGCGATCGCCTGGACTTCTAGAGGCGCATTGCTCATGGCGATGCCAAACCCCGCATATTCCAACATTTCGATATCGTTAAAGTTATCGCCAATTGCCATAACATTTTGAGCGGATAGTCCCAGCACGTCTTCTGCTAAGTAGCGCACGGCTTCTCCTTTGTTGACGAGGGGATTGGTGGCTTCAAAGAAAGTGGCTACTGATTTGGTGAGGTAAAGTTCGGCGGGAGTGTATTGCTGGCGCAATCGGCTAAATAATTGGTCGATAACGGTTGTATCCTGACACAGGGCTAATACCTTAGTGGGTTCGTTGGTAAGTACCTGACGCAAGTCACCCACCGATAGGGGTTGAATATCTGCCCGTTGAGCATAGCGCTGGGTTTCGGGAGTGATTTCCCGGACATACAATTGGTCATTGATATAGAAATGCACCGAAAGCTGCGATCGCAGCATGTCACTCTCAAAATAATCTAACAATTGTTCAGCCCTAGCACGGGAGACAGATAAATGACGGTGAATTGTCTCCGTGGCGGGATCTTGAATCCATGCGCCTTGATACGCCAAGATGGGTAGGGTAGAACCAACCTCCCGATGGAAGCGTAAGGCAGAACAGTACATGCGCCCCGTTGCGATCGCGACTTGAATTCCCTTTGCCTGTATCTTCCGAATGGCTTGCTTTACAGGTTCTGTAATGGTGTTGGATTCACCTGCGATTGTGCCATCAATATCCAGAACGAGTAATTGAATATTCAGGGTATCTCGCTCTTGATGCTCTAAGGATTTAGCCATCTGTTTTAAATCTGTCATTTATACGGGGCGATACCGGGGGAAACTCGGTAACTCAATTGATGCCAACGATTTAATCTTTTTCGGACGCCGTAGCGGATAAACTACAGGTGAGGGCCAATTGGGTTGAGGGAGACTCACCTCATTTTCATCATCCCATTCATCCTCAGCCAGCTCAGCCTCTGATGTCTCTTTTGAAGATACTCCGGATTCATCAACTGTTTCTGGATCAGTTCCAGCTTCTAGCAGCCAATGGCTTTGCTCCTGAACTAAATCGTATGCCAATTCTGATAACCCTGACGCTTGCGCCAGAGAGTTCATTTCAGCCAGAAGCTGTCTCTCTGCTTCTAATTCCGCCGCCGTACTCTCTGGAATCGGGGTGATTGTCGAGTCAATTGGACTTGTCGATGGGTGATACTCCCTGGGTTCAGTAAATTCCTCGGTATCTGAAGCGGAGGTAACTAATAATGAGTCGAGTTGGAGTGGACGATTCCAAAGTGGATCGGTATTAGTATAAGATTGCTCTTCTAAGAAATCCTGTTGAGCTGACCAAGGTTGGATGGGTTGGGCTTTCGGGACAACACCGCTTGTATCCCGTTTCGGACGGGTGGGTTGGGGTTCGCCTACCTGACGGTTCGGCATTTCCAGGCATTTTTCTAGGGCAACCTTAAATTGTAAGGTTTGCTGTTGCTGTCGGTGTAAGCGGGTTTTCAGTTCTCGACAGGTATTAGCCGATTGCAGCAATTGATGAGACTGTTCGTTATAACGTTGCTGGGTGAGAGCACATTCCCGTTCCAGTTGTGCCACTCGTTCTTGAGAGCTTTGTAATTGATCTGATAAGGTTTCAATCAGGATTTGCTGACGTTGGGCGGCTTGATGGGATGATTCTAGGGTATGGAACAGACGAGTTAATTGCTCTTGCAGCGTGTTAAGTTCCTCCCCTTGGCGGACAATGAGACTATCCTGCTCTTGCGATCGCAGCATCTCGGCGTTTAAGGCGTCCTGTTTTTCTGTCAGGGCGTTCTGAAGCTGAGCAATTTGTTCGAGCAAGCGGCGATTGCGTTGGCGCATTTTTTGGGCAAGGGCAAACCAATCAGCGTCTTTGTTACGAGATTCTGCCAGGGTGGGGAGTGATTCGGGATGGCGATTTTCTGCCTCAATGTTTATCGTGGAGTCTGACTCGACAGTTTGGTCAATTTCAAGCTCTGGCTGTGGTTCACCCTCATTCCTATCGGATATCTGAAAGAGGTTGATCAGCGTTTGAGATTCAGGATTCTCTTGCTCATCGGGGTTATGTTCAGCACTCTCATCTCTCCATTGACTGGACTCCGGTAGAGGCTCTTTGTTACGAGATTCTGCCAGGGTAGGGAGTGATTCGGGATGGCGATTTTCTGCCTCAATGTTTATCGTGGAGTCTGACTCGACAGTTTGGTCAATTTCGACGTCCGGCTGTGGTTCATCCTCCTTCCTATCGGATATCCGAAAGAGGTTGAGCAGCGTCTGAGATTCAGGATTCTCTTGCTCATCGGGGTTATGTTCAGCACTCTCATCTGTCCATTGACTGGACTCCGGGAGAGGCTCTTTATTTGGGGTGTCAGAATCACTCATGGCTCTTCATCCAGAGGGTCACAAATCAACCAAAGTATGAATTATGGATTATGAATTTTAAGGGGTTATTTATATAAACCAGTATCTTGTGTTTTAAGCTGCCGGATGGCTCGGAGCCAGGGTTAGTTAGGATTTCCTCGTTTGTGACTCCTCCCCAAAGTAAGGCACAAAACTTGCCAGATTACAAATTGTGGGATCTTCGGTACTTCGGGTGAAAACCCTAGTTGATGGGGAACTTTTAGCAGGAAATGCCTTACTCAGCAAGCCTTTGACTGAATTCAATAATAACGTTTCCTGATCACCATAAATAGGGCATAGCCATCCCTTGTGCCTTATGCCTTCTGCCTTGTGCCTTTGTTCGATCAATTTCAGGACTCCTTGACGAGAATGTCTACCAACAAATCTTGATGCATTAATGCCCGATCCACTAAGGATTGGATTTGATCGCGGCTCTTGGGATTACCATTGGCATAGTAATCGATCCAGGTATGAGCGATCGCGTTCGGATCATCGGGTATTTCCGTTAACTTCCATCCTGGCAAGTCGAGTTCTGCCATGAGGGAGTCAACCTTGGGGTCATAGCTTAGGGCAAAACAGCGACAGTCTTGGGCTGCTGCCATAATCAGACTGTGGTAGCGCATCCCAATTGCCATTTCTACCCCGCGAAACAATCCTTTTAATTGTTTGGGTTCCTCGAGGTGGAAAATCTGATGGGTATCCGGAAGCTGGGAGGCAATGGATTGGGCGATGCTCAGATCTTGAGATGCCTGAAATGGCACAAGTAGTATACAGGTTTTAGTTGCCCCTTGGAAGTGTATCAGAGCTTGGGTAAGGTTGGCGAGACGCTCAGGGGTGAGATTTGGGTGCGATCGCAAAGTAACGGCGACTCTCGGTGCCGGTAAATCCCACAATCCGGGTACTGGGGTTGAGTCTAATGCCCACACTGGATCAGGGGCAACCCGAAACGGCACCTGCCAATCGGCTAGGAGGGCGGCTGAGGTGCGATCGCGTACACTGACGCCAGTACACCCCTGAAAACATTGTCGTGCCATCCAGCGCGTCAGAGGACGCTGCAACGGACCAATTCCCTGCGCCCAAGCCAGGGTTTTTAACCCCCTTTGTTGGGCGAATCCCATTAACCCACTGTAGTAAACTGGACTCATGGCACTGGTGGCGTCTTGGATTAAACTCCCACCCCCCCAGATAAAACTATCGGCTTGGTTAAAGGCTTCTAGGACACGAAACGCTGAGGTGCGATCGCAAGTTTGTACTCCATAGCGTTTACTTGTCTGGTTAGGATTACCCGAAAGCACCAGTGGTGTTATTGATTTGGGCAGCATTTGTAGCAACGACGCCAGTAACGCCTCATCACCCCCATTGCCCTTGCCATAATATCCGCATACTATCGCCCGTTTCTGCCCCATGGACTGATTCGTCTTCTGTGTTTGCTATCAGTTTAGGACAGTCCGCGATTCCTGTGTCAATTGTTTCCCTTGATGTTTGAGTAGTATAATTAATACAGATATAATACAATTACGGAGAGCAACGATCTGTTTCTCGCGATCGCACTGCAAATTCACTGAATGAATCCTAACTTAATCCTGCCCGTCGGTACGCAAATTGTCAGTCGTGTTGAGGTAAAAAATTCTGCCAATGAACCGTTATGTGTACGGGGTGCTGTTGGTGTTATCGTCAAATCGCCAACCGATAATTCCCATGCTTATCGCATCCGTTTGCCTAATGACGTTGAAATCACCCTGAATCGACAGGAGTTTAGTATCCGTAAGCATTTTCAAAGCGAAGGATTACAGCAAGCCGCCGATAGCCTGAGTGATTTCCAATTATACGAGTATGTCATCTATCGCTGTATTGTGGGATCTAGGGCTTTTGGTTTAGATCAGGAAACCTCAGATATTGACCGTCGGGGGATTTACTTACCCCCTGCTGATATTCACTGGTCACTTTATGGTATTCCAGAACAGTTAGAAAACTCAGAAAATCAGGAATGTTATTGGGAATTGCAAAAGTTTTTAATCTTGGCACTTAAAGCCAATCCCAATGTTTTAGAATGCTTGTATACTCCCTTAATCGAGACAGCAACACCCTTAGCCGAAGACTTGCTAGAGAAGCGAGAAATGTTTCTCTCTCAATTAGTCTATCAGACCTATAACGGTTATGTTATGTCCCAATTCAAAAAAATGGAGCAAGATCTCCGCACAAAAGGACAGGTTCGTTTAAAACACGCCATGCATCTGATCCGTTTATTGTTATCGGGGATTACTATCCTCCAAGAAGGCTTTGTTCCCGTTAAAGTCGATGACTATCGACAGCAGTTGCTAGCGATTCGTCAGGGAGAAATGGATTGGGAAGAGGTAAATGCTTGGCGGTTAGCATTACATGATCAATTTGATGAAGCATTGAGGAAAACATCATTACCCGAACGCCCAGATTATGAAAAAGCCAACGCCTTCTTAATTCAAGCAAGGCGGAGTCGTTCGTAGTTGCGCTGTCTTCGCCCTAAATATTCGCATTCCTTCCTATAATGAATAATGAAATATCAAAATATTTGCCACATATCATAACCTTGTATAGACGTAGCAGGCTACGTCTATACACCATTAAATCCCTTATTCCATTCACCACCTGTTTCTAAATTCAAATTGATAAATCCTATGTGTGATACATTTGTTGCCTTACCTAATTCAACAATCAACGGTAACGTTATTTTCGGGAAAAATAGCGATCGCCCCCAAGGTGAAATTCAAGATGTTGTCGTTATTGTCGCCAAAAAATACAACTCAGACACGACAGTTCAATGCACCTATATCTCAATTCCACAAGTTGAGAAAACATTAGCCGTAATCCTCTCCAAACCCCGATGGATGTGGGGCGCAGAAATGGGGGCAAATGAATATGGCGTTGTGATTGGCAATGAAGCCGTTTGGACAGTTGAAGCCTATAAAACAAAAGGTTTGTTAGGTATGGATTTAGTCCGGTTAGGATTAGAAAGAGGTAAAACAGCTTTAGAGGCGCTTCATATCATCACCTCCTTGCTAAACAAATATGGACAAGGGGGAAATTGTGCCGAAAACTTTGCCATGAATTATCATAATTCGTTTATTCTGGCAGATTTCCAAGAAGCCTGGGTATTAGAAACCGCAGGTGAGTATTGGGTGGCTGAACGAGTGCAGCAAGGAACTCGCTCAATTTCTAATAATCTCAGTATCCGAAATTCGGGTGATCTGCGCCATCCAAAGGTAATTCAATATGCGGTGAATCGGGGATGGTGTACTGGAGACGATGATTTTGATTTTGCCAGCATTTTTTCTGAAGGGGGATTTTCTGAATCGCTATCCATTGATTCCAGAGAAGGGCGAGTCAGACATTTATGTCGAGTGAATGAAGGCAAGTTTTCCATAGAAACAGCACAATCAATTTTACGAGAACACAAGGGTAATATTTGTATGCATGGCGCTTATGAAAGTGCGGGAAGTCAAGTTTCGTCTCTGTCGCAAGATGGGTGTCAACACTGGTTTATTGAGCAACCCTTTCCCTGTCAGCAACCCTATAAACAAAAGAGTTGTTTAGTGGATTCAGTGTCAGTACATTAAGATTAGGCAGAATAACTAAAAGTCATCCGAGTTCCCTCCCCTTGGCAAGGGGAGGGTTAGGGAGGGGTCAAATCAAGGTATTGCAGAGTTTTGAGCTTAAGTTGACACAAATGAAGGCTGTACACCCCTATATTTTCTGGGCGTAAGCGTTATCAATTAAATTAAGCATTGAGGAGGATGCAAGGCTTTGCACTCCTACGAAGGTTTCCGATTAATCCGATTTAACCCAATCGGTAGAGATATTTTTTAAAAATCAGGCAAATCATGATTGAAAGACAAAATCGCTTACTTCCCGCTATTGCTGCACAGCCGTATCCGCTATTATTTATCACCATTAGCGGGGCGCATTTGTATGGGTTTCCTTCACCCGATTCTGATTACGATTTGCGCGGTAGTCATATTTTACCGCTACAAGAAGTCGTCGGACTAGAAACAGGATGTGAGACGATTGAAGTATCGGAAATTAGAGACGGATTGGAACTGGATATAGTTACTCACGATATCAAAAAGTTCTTTTCCCTCCTCCTGAAAAAGAATGGTTATGTCTTAGAGCAATTGTACTCTCCCCTCATTGTTCATACAACTCCAGAACATGAAGAATTGAGAGCGATCGCGAAAGGGTGCATCACCCGCCACCACAGCCATCACTACTTGGGTTTTGCCCGAACCCAGTGGCGACTGTTTGAAAAAGAATGTCCGCGTCGCGTTAAGCCTCTTCTTTATGTTTATCGAGTGTTGCTAACGGGTATTTATTTAATGAAAACGGGTGAAGTGGAGGCGAATTTGCTCAGATTGAATGAAGAATTTAAGTTATCCTATATTTCAGACTTAATTGCCCAGAAATTAGCAGGTGTGGAACAATCTAAAATAGAAAATACTGATATAGAGTTTCATCGGGGAGAATACGAACGACTCTATGGAGAATTAGAACAAGCCAGTCAGTCGAGCAAACTACCCGCCGCACCATCGGCAAAAGATGCTCTGAATGACCTGCTGATTCGGTTACGCATAGGCGGCGTTATGAGTTAATTATACGAAGAATAGTACCAGATAATAAGCTGCACCAATAGTTCTAAGCTGTTCGGCATTTAAACCTTAATGTCAAGAAGTGACAAACAAATCTAACGGGGCTAGGATAGAAAGCACAATCAACCTTTGCCAGAGATACCGCCGTGAATAAGCCCTGGAGTCATCAGACTAACAGAGTAGGTTTTCAGCTAGCTAGAGGAGTCGCGGGATTTTTTTCTCTAGGGATAGCTTGTTTGAGTCTTCCGGCTTTCGCTCAGATTTTTCCCGATGCGACGTTGGGAAATGAAAGCTCTCAAGTTACTCCTAATGTAAATGTTGGCGGAAGTCTGGGCGATCGCATCGATGGGGGGGCTGTACGGGGAAGTAGTTTATTCCATAGTTTTTCTGAGTTTAATGTTAATAACGGACAACGGGCTTATTTCGCTGATCCAGCCGGGATTGATAATATTTTTAGCCGTGTCACGGGGTCTAATGTTTCTAATATCTTGGGGACATTGGGGGTAGAGGGGGCGGCGAATCTATTTCTACTCAATCCTAATGGTATTCTCTTTGGGCAAAATGCTCGGTTAGATATTCAGGGTTCGTTTGTGGCGAGTACAGGCGATCGCTTTGTCTTTCCCGGTGGGGAGGAGTTTGGTGCGAGTAATCCCCAAGCGCCGCCGTTGCTGACGATGAGTGTTCCAGTTGGGGTGCAGTATGGCGCACAAGCGGGGAGGATTACTAATGAGGGGAATTTAAGAGTTGGGCAAGATTTAACGCTAGCAGGTGGGACTCTGGATTTGCAGGGGCAGTTGCAGGCGGGACGAGATTTGACGCTTTTGGCTCAGGATACAGTACGGGCGCGGGATAGTGCAACCGATCCGTTTAGGGCGGCGGCGGGGGGAACGTTGCTGGTGCAGGGGAATCAAGGGGTTGATATTGTGGCGTTGAGTCACCCGAATAGTGGTTTGTTTTCGGGTGGGGATATGGTGTTGCGGAGTGCAAACCGGGTAGGAGGTGATATCCACTATTGGAGTGGGGGAAATTTCCGGATTGAAACGTTGGATGGTGATTTGGGAGATTTATTTAGTCCCGGTGATCCTGTGATTCGGGCGAGTGGGGATGTAAGTTTTGATAGTTATAAGGGAGCCTCGCTGCATATTTTGGCTGGGGGAAGTGTGACGATTGGGAATGTCATGATTACAGGTGCAGATACGGTAGGTAACTCCATTGCCGAAACTGTTACCTTATCCGATGGGAAAAAGATTGACATTAACGGTAGCACTGAACCAACTCTTGATATCCGGGCGGGAACCACTGCTATAGGAACTCCTGATAGCACCGAGTTTGATGAGGATACCTTCACTCCGAACCCGCTTAAAATAGGGGTAACTGGAACGAGTGCTGATATCAGCATCAATACTATTGAAAATAGTGGAGGCATTATCTTCCTGACTAATCAGTACCAACCTAACTCCTCACTGAGTAGTCCCAACGGGATTACAATTGGCTCTATTGATATTTATGAGGGCGGTTCTGTTTTCGTTGATTCCCGAAGTGAAATCACTCTCAATGGTAAGATTTTTACCTTCCCTACCAAGGACGAGGCTAGCAATGGCAGGGTGACTTTATTGGCTGGTAGCAATATTACGGTAAAGGGAACAGTTGATACCTCTGCTCTTCCGAATGCCAATAACAATAATAATGACAGTAGTTTGGGTGGTGACATCACGCTGTCAGCCAGGGAGAATATAACGCTGAATGGACGCTTAAATGCTTCTGCAGACCAAACTAACGACAGTACTGGAGGTAATATCACTGTAAAGGCTGGAGGTAATATCACCCTTAATACCGAAAGTAGTATTGAAACTAAAAGTAACAACAATACTATCAGTAACTTCAACGCCATTAGCCTTCAAGCTACAAATGGGTCAGTTTTTCTAAATTCAGCTACCTTGATCGTTGATAATGATGGTTCTGGGTTCGCTGGTGATATTCTCATTGATGCACGCGATCGCATTGATATTACGAACAGCAAAATCTCCGGTGATGGGCATTTGGGACGTATTTTGATTGGGAGCAAGTTAACACCTCAAACAGTTGTCATTGATAAGAGTAACTTAACAACTGAAAGTGAAGAGCAAAGGGCAGGTTATATTTCAATTGATGCACGCGATCGCATTGATATTACGAACAGCGAAATCTCCGGTAATGGGAATTTGGGACGTATTTTGATTGGAAGCTATTCAAAACCTCAAACAGTTGTCATTGATAAGAGTAAATTAAAAACCGAAAGTGAAGAGAATACGGCAGGTGATATTCTCATTGATGCAAGCGATCGCATTGATATTACGAACAGCGAAATCTCCGGTGATGGGCATTTGGGACTTATTTTAATCGGGAGTAATTTAACATCTCAGACAGTTTTGATTGATGATAGTGATTTGACCACAACTAACTCTGTCGCTACTGGAGTCGATGCGAATCAGGAAATTATCTCTGGGAATATATATATTCATGCTAGTGACGAGATTTCAATTCTAAACAGTAAATTGCAAGCTCAAACCACTAGGAGAGGAGATGCTGGATTGATATTTTTAATAACTGATAACGGTAATAGTGGTCGTGTTTCCCTTGATAAAAGTACCATCTTCAATAATGTGGAAGTAGGAGGAATTGGTAACGGTGGATTAGTCGAGATTAAAGCTGGCTCACTCTCCTTAACCAATGGCACTCAAATACAAACCTTGGTGCGTGGAGAAACTGAGAGTCAAGAAAATCCTAGGCTTGCACAGGGAAATGCGGGTAACATCAGTATCAATGTTTCAGGTGATGTTTCTCTTGACAATAGCAGCATCTTCAGCACTGTGGAACCTGGAGGAATAGGCAATGGTGGATTAGTCGAAATTAAAGCTGGCTCACTTTTTTTAACCAATAACGCTT
>NZ_JBKHUP010000178.1:0-9829 GCF_046565525.1 Coleofasciculus sp.
ACCCTGACCCATTGTAAACTCTATGGTAGCGATCGCGTCGCCGTCGCCCCCGACTCTCGCCCCCTCAAATCAGCCATTATTAATGCCTTCCGTTCCTGTCCAAGCACCTATCGAACCAATAGGTACTACGGGATTCTTACCTATTCGGAAACACCTGAACTAAGCTATAAACCGTTCGTACAATTTTATAGCTAACACAAGTGTTTTCAGCGCTCACGCGCCTGCCATAAAAGTGCCAGGACTAGAAAGTTTCTGGCACGTTTTAATCTTTAAACCGTTCAACCATGCAAATTCAACGATACCGCTTAAATCGAGCATCAGGACACATCTATCGAGTAATGGAGTCCCCCTTCCGCCTAGAAGACGTTGGAGAATCCCTAGACATGATAATTCTCCATGCCACACCACCCGTTCGAGGCGAACCCTTTCCCAATATGCCAGAGCAAGATTGGATTGGGTTGTGCTTTTTAAATGCTGAACTGAATTGGTCATTTACTTTACTCAATAGTGGCAAATCCAATGCTTTGTCTTCATTTTTACACTACACCACAGAACGTGAAATATCCTCGGTTCTTACTAAGGTTACTTTAATCCCCCAAACATCTCGTCGGGGTAATCATTGGTTTGGCTATGCCTTTGAAGCGTTACCGTTGCCTGACGTGAATCTCCCACAACTTTTAAAGCGCCATTCTACATTGCCCCTGATTGACCCCACCGTGGACTTGGAATTTTCTCCCGCTAACTGGGATGAGCTTTTACTCCGACTAAATTCTCAAGCCATTACCACTCAGAAAATGAACTCATTGAGTTACGACACAGAAGATTTGGAAACCCGTTCAAAGTTTGTTATTTGGAATTAGTTTAAGAAGGCAGAGAGCAGAACTCATAAAGAATTCAACTCTAATTTCGGACAAGATAAAACCTTGACCGAAATCACACTCTATTCATTTGTAATAGGGGCGCTTCCGCGCTGCAAAAATAGCGAAATTAAAATGGATAGCGCCCCATGCACTACTACCTTAATGAAAATCTTCTGAACTTACTAGAAAAAGACCCAAACCAGTTCCGCAAAGTCTACCAAGGGTGGGTCGCTCCTACGATACCCCCACAACAAAAAGAGCGGCTGGAGTTGGGACGGCAGTTCCACCAAATCATCAGACAGCACCTAATGGGTTTACCCGTGGACTCATTGTTGGCAAATTACCCTCAGCTTAAGCATTGGGTTAATCAGCTAAGCCAAAATGCGCCGGAAATCTTTGAGAGAAGTCCGGAGAACAGGAAAACTTGGGATGAGCAAATACAGGTAATGTATAGTGACATTATTTTGTCGTCAACTTGTGATTTAATCATCCGAAATTACCAATCCGCTCAAATTATTGATTGGACAGTTTACCCAATTCACCAAGAGTATCTAGAAAACAGTTGGCATACACAGCTTAAACTCTATCTTTTAGCTGACACTGACACCTATTTAGCTGAAGAGATTTCATTAACCTATTGGCTCCTCACAGATGAAGTGTCACCCAAATGTCTGAGATTTGGCTACAGTCAGGAACAACACGATGCATTTAAAGACCGGCTTGAAGCAACCCTGAGCCAACTGAGGGAGCCAAGTGGAATCAATACGTCTACCCCAACCGACCAAGACCCTCTCACCGCGTTTCTTCAAGGTCAACTATCTGCAAAAGATTATGTAGTTTCCATTCCAGAAGTTGAACTCTAATCCATGACTCAAAACTCAATAACCGTCAAACGAATTGATTTGACTCCTGATGGGTGGCGATTTAACATCCTCTCGAAAAGAATTGCCACCATTACCGCCCCAGATGGTTCCAGAAAGGTTTCCTATTTTGGCTTTGAAACAGAGACGGAAGCCAAAACCTTCAGGGATGCTATTCTGACTCATTCACTCTGCACCAGTGCTGTTGTTAGACCTTCGGAAAGGCTGACCACAGTTTGGGAATGCAAAGCCTGGGGAATCCCCACCGAACTTATTTGCTACTTAATTAATCGCAGCAATCCCCACGGTTCAAAAACTAACGCTTTGAACTTTATCGCCCAGCCATCCGATTAATTTTTACTTACTAGTGCTTTTTACACCATCTAACAAGCGGGAGCGTGGTAGCTCCCGTTTTCCAAACGGGGGCGGAAACGCGACACGGCAAATTTATTTGCCGCTTTTTTTTAGAGTGGTGAGGGTCGTTGATGTAAGCCAAAATCACCGCTGTCGAAACTTTGCCTGTAGTGTCATGAAAATATCCTATTGTCCACATAGAGGGCATTTTTTAAGGTGAGGATACTTGGCTCTGAGTTCATGAGACGAACGTCCTTTAAAGGCTTTGACAACTTGTGCTATTGAGTGGTCAGTATCGTATTCTACGAGCAAATGAACATGGTCAGGCGCTATCTCTAGTGCTTTAATGAATCAACCTTTTTTGTTGACATTTGTCTAAATTAAAACTATCCTGATTAAAAGGTCGATGTCAATCATTTTAGGCAACTAACATTCTCGATTTCTCCAGTATGGCTAAAAGCACTACCCCTTCATTCATTACAACCATCCCCCTTGTTGTAACCAGTCAATCAGAGTCAGAGTTGCTTTCTCGCTTCCAAGTGGGTCGGCAACTCTATAATGCTTTGCTCAACGAGGCAATGGTTCGGATGCGGTTAGTGCAAAAATCTTCTCAATACCAATCAGCCAAAACACTGCCCAAGGGTAAAGCTAGAACAAAGGCATTTGCTGAAGCAAGAAAGCAATATAGATATTCCGAATACGACATCCAAGCTTATGCAACGGTAGTCGCATAAGCCTCTAAGTGGATTGCTCAAAAAGTCGATTCCAATACTCAGCAAAAGTTAGCGACTCGTGCCTTCCAAGCAACAGAAAAGGTAATGTTTGGTCGTGCTAAGAAAGTACGATTCAAGGTTCCTTCTCGGTTCCGCAGCATGGAGGGCAAGACCAACAAGCAGGGTATCCGTTGGACTGGGGAGCACCTTCTTTGGGGAAAGCTCAAACTCAACGCCCTGATTCGCCCCAATAACCCTGTAATGATGCATGGCATCAACAGCGAAATCAAATACGTCCGGATTCTCTGGAAAGAAATTAACGGTAAACGTCGCTGGTATGCTCAGTTAATCAACAAAGGGGAGCCTTATCAAAAAGCTGCTAATTTTGTTAATCCTGGAGTTGTTGGATTAGACCTGAATATTTCCAATGTGGCTTATGTGGCTGACAGCAATGCTGGCTTGTTACCCTTTGCCGAGAAGGTTCCGACCTTTGAGCGTGAGATTAGTAGCTTGCAGCGAAAGATGCAACGGTCACAACGGCAGTCCAATCCTGATAACTACGAACCTGACTTCTTAGGAAGGAAGGGACGTAAGGCTATCCTGAAAAAAGGGAAGCCGAAAAAAGGTTGCTCTTCGTGGAATAAATCCAAGCGTTATCATGCTCTTGCGCGTCAAAAGCGAGAATTAGAGCGGCGTAAAGCTGAGTACTGCAAGTCTCAAAATCGTCGCCTAGTTAATGACATTCTCAGAAACGGAAACCAAATCAAGACTGAAAAGGTTTCTGTAAAGGGATGGCAAAAGAATTGGGGAAAAGCGATTGGCGCTAAGTCCCCTGGTTCTTTTCAGTCAGAACTGAAACGCAAAGCTGAGAAAGCTGGCGGTTCGTTCTATCAGTTTTCGACTACGAAAACGGCACTCTCTCAAACTCATTTAACAGGGGAACGTATCAAAAAATCTCTGTCAGAACGAGTTCATTACGATAAGTCAGGCGTAGTAATGCACCGTGACTTGATGAGTGCGTTTTTAAGTCGTCACGTTTATGACGATGTGTTGTCATTGCAGAATGCTCAATCCGAGTATCCAGGGATGGAAACCGCCCTGCTACGGGCATGGCAACAATATCAACAATCGGCAAATCGAGTAAGCGCGTCTGAAAGTCGGTGCAGTCATAGCCCCGTAGAGCTGATTCGTAGCGTCTTAGAAAAGTCTAGCCAGATAGCTTCCTCTGGGACGAGTGAAAAGCTAGATATAAGCTTCTGAGGAATCTCCCGATTTTAGCGTAGCGGAACCGGGAGAGGTTTCAACCAAACAACTCCTGCGATGAGCCAAACTTTACCTCTATTCAACCTAGAAACATCAGCCTCTACTCCCTGTCTCAGTCCAAGTACAATAGCTGCCATTAAAGCCCTCCTAACAATGGGGATGGATAAGCAATTTTCCGCTTGTTTGCTAGAATTAGCCGGATGCAGCCTTCCTCACCAAAGATACTTAGCCGGACCTATTATTACCCACAATAGCGGTTGGCAAGATACGATTCCCCAGTGGCTACTTGAAGCCATTCCCCTAGCTCGATTTGAATCAATCGCCACCGAAATCGACGCTGGGGAAATCGGTGAACTAGCAACGCCTGAAGAAGCTCTGGCAGTTATGTACCCTGCCACCATGCAAGCTCCGTTATCACATCGCTGGTACGAAGTTTATATGTATCTGGGTAATCAAGTTTTGACCCAACATCAAAAACTGCCACCGGGTCAAACATTCTGGGAATTAATGGGCATAAATCATCCTATTACTTATGCCCAAATTCGTCAAGACTATGAAGAATTAGCACGGGACATCCGCCAGCGAGTGGTACTCCTCGCCGCTGAGCGAGGAGTAGGAAAGCGCCAGCGCAAATC
The DNA here is from genome assembly GCF_046565525.1 of Coleofasciculus sp. NCBI lineage: Bacteria > Bacillati > Cyanobacteriota > Cyanophyceae > Coleofasciculales > Coleofasciculaceae > Coleofasciculus > Coleofasciculus sp. Next base: position 4,686 of record NZ_JBKHUP010000178.1, read on the forward strand.
CTTAAGAACAAATCAACACCAGCCAGTCGAACAGGTACAACCCGAACCGACAAGTTTCCAGCAGTTATCCTTGTTTGATTAGCCACATCTAATTTTCAATAGTTACCCAAAATGCAGCCAACCAATAAACCTTCAGTTAATTGGCAGGAATTCTTTGAGACTTTAGGAGCTATATACTGGCATATTGACTACTATCAATTCCTCCAATTAACGGGTTTTGATGAATCTGACTATGCCCTCAACAAATTTAAAACCATCCAGGCAGCCATCAAAGGGTTGTCCTGTCTAGATAATTATTCATGGCAGCGATTAATCCAGGGAATTGAAGGTATTAAAAATGAAAAAATTGCCAGATCCCGTGAGAGACTTTCTCAAACAAACGGGCAGAATACCACTGCTGACTGAGGAAGGTGACTCCGAAGAAACAATAACGCTCATTAGCCCATGATTGCAACGACCAGCGCCCTTATCAAAGCGGGGCAATTGCCTCTTTTAGGGCGCATTTACTGGGCTACGGGTTCAATCGCAGCGCAGCGGAGATAACCCGTAGGGGGATAGCGAGAAATGCCATCGGTCAATCCCCAAAGTATTTCTATTATTGTCCCGATAAGTGGTATAATCTAGTTATGAAACAAGTCCTGACGGTAGTTGTAAAGCTTCAACCTACGCCTGAACAAGTTGCCAAAATCGAGGCAACTCTTCAGGCGTTTGCTGCTGCCTGTAACTATGTTAATGAACACACAAATCCAAGGCTGACCAATAAAATCGCTATTCAGTCCCTAACCTACCAAACTATCAAGAGTAAATTCGGTCTTGTGGCGAATATGGCAGTTAGGGCTTGTGCGCGGGTCTCGACTAACCGCAAGGTAGCTAATCAAAAAGGCAAGCCTGTTAAAAGCTTTGCCCCGACCAGTATGGACTGCGATAAAGACTTGTTTCGATTTCGTGAGCCAGACTGGACTGTGAGTCTTGCGACTATTCACGGCAGGGAACACATTGAGCTAAATGCTGGTAACTACCAAAGAGGCAAACTCAAGGGAAGAAAACCAACATCAGCTCAGTTGTGTAAGCATCGCGACGGGAAGTTTTATCTGCACATCCAAATTAAAGATGATGCGCCCGACTCGCCAGATACCGATAAGGTTCTTGGTATCGACTTAGGCAGGCGTGATATTGCTGCAACTTCAGAAGGCGAAAATTGGGACGGTGCAGGTATTCAGCGAGTTCGCGATAAGTTTTCTCGAGTTAGAGCATCTTTCCAAAAGAAAGCCCCGAAAGGCACAAGGACAACTCGGCGTAGATGCCGGGAAATCTTGAAACGGCTGTCGGGTAGGGAGAGACGCTATCAACAGTGGCTCAATCACGGTATTTCTAAGGCAGTGGTCAACAGAGCAGTCGAGTTAAGTGCCTCGATTGCCATAGAAGACCTCACGGGAATCAGAGAAAGAACTAACGAGCAGCCTAGAAGCAAGACTGAGCGTAGACGCTCTAATAGTTGGGCGTTTTATCAATTGCGTCAGTTTATCGAATATAAAGCGCTCTTGTTCGGCGTTCGAGTTATTCCTGTTCCTCCAGCCTATACTTCACAACAATGCCATAAATGCTTGCACATTCACCCAATAAAAGGAAAGTCTTACCGTAGTGGCAAGACTTTCAGGTGTGGGCATTGTGGATGGCATGGGGATGCCGATTTCAACGGAGCTAATAATATTGCACTTGTGGGGCAGTCTATAAACCAGCCTGGAGGCACGGGGTTATCATGCAGGTTAAAAAGAACAATTGAGTATGTTCAGCTTAGCCTATTTGACGACTTCAGGGCTGCTGAAAACCCAGACTTCAGCGATAGCAAGTCTGGGTAGTTTATTTTTCCTATTTCCTGGCAGACCCTTTGCCTGCATCCTACATCTAAAAGAACCAGTCAAGTTACAGGCAAGCGATGGTGAAAGCCCTCGCGATTCATCCGAGGGATGAAACAAAGCCTGGATGCGTCCCGTAAAAAGATTAGTGGGATATCTGGGGCATCTGGTTGAATGCTATTGTCCCCAATTGCAACATACAGCACTTTCTAACACGGTGTAGTACAGTCACAAGCAGATAGCGCAGTTCTACTCTTGTCTAGCTGTATCACATCGAGTCTGAAAACGCTGTACTGGCAAAAAATACGAATATTGGGTTGAGAAGCCCCGGCACAAAACGCTCAAAAAGAGGTTGGAGTATTTGCAAAAAGTGGCTGAACTTGACTTGGAAAAGATGCCCTGAAAAAAAGAACTCATGCTAGTGCCAAAATTAAGGCAGCATCCCAGGCTTTGATGGCTAAGGATTGATTGTTGGCAAGTCTATTTTTACTGAATATCCCTATTCTCTTAGCACAGCTAACACATCCGCCCAAGTTCCTTCGTGCGGATAAATCTCAGTGAAGCCGTCTTGAGGATAAGGAATGCCTGTTCCCGTCAACGCCCGCTCTACTGCTATCCAAGACGCAGAAGTGGGCATATAGCCGTAAGAACGGTTATTAATTGCCGTGATATGCCACGTTCCATCAGGCTGCTCTTCCAACGTCGCCTCCCCTGCTGCTAGCACTGGCTCCCCACTGGCAGTTTCGGCGTGTTCATTGAGTCTTCCGCCCAGAACGAACACACCATCGAGGTTCACAATATACGTCTGGGGCTTCTCAAAGGGCCAAGTCTTATCTTCCCGCAGAATTGGTGCGATCGCTTGGAGGTCAGTTGGCGAGTGGATAAGGTGACCCGCCATCTTCACAGCACGGCACAGATGACTTGGATCGCCCAAATAAGGATAGCGACCAAAATCATCAGGTCCTGGAGAGAGGGGCGGTTTTGACGAGGCGGGTGTTGACGAACTTGTCCGTGGGGTTCGGGGTGGTGGTGTTAGGTTCTTCAGATCGTAGCGGAATGAAGGTGTACCGCGTTTCAGGTCGTCTAAACTATAGCGTTCAATACCTCCCATCCTAGCCACAACTAACCTGCCAAATTGATCCCAGCCAGCCCATTCCACGGCAGCATCTAACAGTTGGGGGTAGCCGTCGAGGGTGTAGGCATAGACTCGACCCCGATTAAAATAGTAGCCGCGATAGAACATCCGCAGCGTTGGGTGAGTGGGTGTCGGTTGCAGGAACCAGCCAGGGTCATTGTGGAACAAATAGCCCAATGCCGTTTTCTCCCTTTGACCCAAAGCCCAGTCCCCAGCACGTTGCCAGCCATCGCGCTCTAAGCGACGGTAGAAGGGACCTTCATCTTCGCCATAGTGAGAAAGAGATTGCTCTATTTGTATACCCAGTTCTGATGGTGGGGTATCTGTAGGTCGAGGTTGTGCGGTGGGAGGTAAATTCAGCCACAATCGCTTTTCGTTCAGCCAAACTCCACCTCCGTGCCAGGAATCGTTTTTGGGCCACAAGGTCAAGGCACGCAGCCAAGGGGGTTGAGAGAGTGCTACCCAAGACCAGAGTTCGCGGCTGGGACCAAGGGCAAAATAGACGAGCCACTGCCCATCAAACGACAGGTCGCAGCGATAAACATACAGCTTGCCACGAAACCACGAACCGGGTTCAAACTGGTCAGTGGCAGTGTCCCAGGCGATGAAATGGTAGACCCGTGAGGGACTGCGCCGTATAATCAGTATCTTGGGCGCAGCTCGTGCTATGAGCAGGTGTAAGCGGGGTGGAGGTGTCATAATCTCTATTGTGGCTCGGTTTTCCTCTGGTTTTTCCTTTCCCAATCTGCGAGGGCGCTGTCGCGCTGCTACTTGTGAAGAGAACCCAAGGAAAAATGATTCTTTCTACAATAGATGCCAGTGAACTCCAAGAAACTGGCGAACTAACCCTCACTGAATTAGAAGCCCAATTCCGTACCTTTACCCTGAGGGAACTCTGCTTTGAAGCGGCAAACCTAGCCGAACTCATTGCAGCAACTCCCCATGACCAGTTACTCAACCTGATTCAATCTTGGATAGCTGAGGCTACCGAATCCAAGGTGGATGGGTATTGCTTTGCTGCTGATTCTATTAAGAATGATATCGAACTCTGGAAGCTTAAAAAAGAGCATCTAATAAAAATGTGCGACCAGATAATTGAGCGCAAAGAGTCAGAGTTGGATGCTATGAAACAGGGTTTAATCCAACTTGAGCAAATAGGTCTGGTTGATAGTTATCTGGTTGGCAAAACTCGCACTATTGAAATCCGCGATAACAGCCGACCCAAAGTGACACTCAAACTGTCGCCCGATAACCCACTGTTTCCTGACCCGTTCAAAGCTACTCGTACCCGCACAGTTGCCCTCACAGATGAGATTGCTGCTGCTTATGCAGCCGGAGTAGACGTTAGCGCCATCGCAGATGTCACCCTTGGCAAACAAGTGCGATTCAAGTTGCGACCCAAACGAATCAAGAACAAGCGGTGAAGTCAACACCCAAATGTTCCTGCATTCGGGATTGACTTAAACAGGAGCTATATTCATGATCAAACCCATTGGTTATCAAGAGGGCTATCAGCAAGCCTTACAGGATTTTGGCATATCAGACCTGCTGGGGAAATTGAGCACTTTTTTGGAAAAAATGAATGAGACTCAGTGGCAACAAATTCAGGAAGATGAACCGGATTCAATCGCCGCTTTGTTGATTGAACAGTTAACCTCTAGTCTCCAAGAAAGCTTAATCTCCGCCTACCTGAATGCAATTCGGCAAGGGGATAGCAGGGGAATCTCTGATTTGCCTTTAGTTGACAGCATCCTGCCTCAAGCAAGCCAGAAGCTTACCAATTTTAATATCCCCCAGTTTGAATACGGTGAGCCTCTTCGCTGGAAGCCCCTGGAAGGGTTAGTGGAGACCGACTTTGGCGTGGTTATTGGTCGCTTTATAAAGCCCGCGCCCCACCAGGGTTTTCAGTGGAATTGGAAGTATCTGATTCTCCTGGATAAAGACTCGCTCAGTTCGACAATAGTCGCTGCTGATACAGCTTGGGAAGACGACCTAGAGCGTCGCTTGGTGTAACCACAGTTAGCATATTTTCTGCCTTTTAACCCTTCGCAAGGCTTTTCAGGCAGGCTTTTGACTTATTATGACCCGAAACCGTCCTTTAACTCAACGAGAGCGAGATCTGATTCAACTCTACAGCAATTGCCAACTCGGAA
>NZ_JBKHUP010000179.1:0-9692 GCF_046565525.1 Coleofasciculus sp.
CACTGTTTACTGTTCACTGTTTACTGTTCACTGTTTACTGTTCACTGTTTACTGTTCACTGTTTACTGTTCACTGTTCCCTATTCCCAGACAAATGACAAACTACTTATTAGCGTACCGTTTCCATCCAAGAAATACATTTTTGCATCTGTTGACCCATGGTTTGTGCATCTGCATGATACCGCCGTCCATGTCCAGGAAGTACCCACTCAAACCGATAGGTAGCCAGACGCCGCATCGAGTTGAGCAATTCTGACCACGAGTACCAGCAGAGATCGTCAAAGGCATAGAGTTGATGCAGGTGATCCGACCAAGCCAGATGGTCACCCGTAAAGAGAAACTTTTGCTGGTAGAGTAAAATGGTATGACCTTTAGTGTGACCGGGAACTGGGATAATTACCAAATCGGGGGATAGTGCGATCGCGTCGTGACCCGTTAGCTGAATTTCCACATCACTCGTCTTGGGGGTAATATCATCACTGTGAAGAATGCGATCGCACCGGAAATGGTCTCGAAACTTTTTATGGTCTGCGATATCATCGCGATGGGTGAGATACATATAGCGAATTTCACCCATTTTTTCCAAACGCTTAACCAAAGCTGGCGTAAATCGGGGCGAATCGACTAAAATGTTCCCCTGCTCCCGGACAATTAAATAACTCGCCGCCCCATAAGAACTTTCCGCATGATAACCGCAATGGTAAACATTGTCCGCGATCGGAATCGGAAAGGTTTCCTGAACCGCTTTAATATCCTGAGGCTTGTCTACCGTACCAATCGAAGCTGTGGGACAGGATAGCAACGCCTGCATCGCTGCTAATCGTTCAGTTTCATTCGTCGGTTGATGGTAAACTGCTGATTGTTCATCTGCCCGATGGAATACGTCTGGTGCCATCCAGCGACAAGTATCACAATCAATACAAGTTTTATCGACATAAACGTCACCCTTAGCGTTTTGGGGACGACGTTGATTCAGAGTAGCCATTGTTTTATCTGAGTTTTAACTATGGGATTGGATTAGAGGTGCAATACTTATAAAGTAAGAAATATACAAAAAAATGCCCTCTACCCCAAGGGGAAGAGAGCCAAGTATGGTTTTGAGGTGTGGATAAAGGTAACGATAGATCATGGACAGCTTATACACCTTCAAATTTAATCACTCCAGTGCCTTACAAGCACTTGCTGATGGGCAAACGGACACGATTGACTACTACGAAGCCAGAATTAAACTGTTTAACGTATCCGTGATGGCAGATTATGACCAACTCGTCTGCCTTCCAACTCTAACGGGGATTGATAAGCACTGGTATCAAATTGAAACCGCCCGCAAAGTCCTCAGACAACTGGGAGGACGCGCCCTTTTAGCCGATGAAGTCGGACTGGGGAAAACGATTGAAGCCGGACTCATCTTAAGTGAATACCTGGCACGAGGTATGATTGAATCTCTGTTAATTCTTACCCCTGCTTCTCTCGTCTCTCAGTGGCAACAGGAATTGCAAACGAAATTTGGTATCGACACCATTACCAGCGACGATAAACAACTCCAACTCAACCGGAGCGAATTTTGGAGTACAAATAACCGACTGATTGCCTCCCTGAATACGGCTAAATCAGCGAATCATTTCCACCTAGTCACAGCCCGAAACTGGGATTTAGTCATCGTTGATGAAGCACACCACCTGAAAAATCGCAGCACCCTAAACTGGAAACTTGTCAATGCCCTAAATAAACGATTTATTTTAATGCTCACGGCTACTCCTGTCCAGAACTCTCTGGTGGAATTGTTCAATCTCTTAACCCTGCTCAAACCGGGACTATTAAAAACAGAAGCGGCGTTCAAAAAAGAGTACGTTTCCTCAAAAAATGGACGAGTTCCCAAAAATCCCGAAAAGCTACGCCAGTTAATGCGGGAGGTAATGGTTCGCAATACCCGTTCTTTAGTTGATGTTCAGTTACCCAAACGCTTCGCTACCACCATCACGGTTACTCCTTCCCAGAGTGAAGAGAAACTTTATCAGGATTTGACCGAGTATCTGCGTTCTTGGGAAATCACTGAATCCGACTCTGGCAAAACCAAGAAATTAGACAAGTTTTCCCGCACCAATCTTTTAATGCGGGCAGGTTCCTCACCTCAAGCTTTAGCCGATTCACTCAAAAACCTTGCCAAAAAATTCCCTAGTGATGAATTAAAACGGTTAACCAGACGCGCCTCACAAATTAAAAAAGTTGAGAAGGCTTTAGCTTTAGTAGACTTACTCAAAAAATCGACTCAAAAAACCATCGTCTTTACCACTCATCGAGCCACATCTGCTTACTTAGCCAAAACACTGGAACAAGCGGATATCTCCTTTGCCCAATTTCTCGGAGATATGTCGTTAAAAGAGAAAGACGCAGCCATTGAAGCCTTTCGCGATCGCGTCTCCGTATTGCTCGCATCTGAGACAGGTGGTGAGGGGCGGAATATCCAATTTGCCAACGCGATTGTCAACTACGACTTACCCTGGAACCCAATGAAAATTGAACAACGCATTGGTAGAATCCACCGCATCGGACAGCAACAAGATGTGTTTATCTTCAATTTCTGTCTTCAGGATAGCATTGAGGAATACATCCTGCGAATCTTGCATGATAAAATTAATATGTTTGAACTGGTGGTCGGGGAAATCGAAACCATCTTAGGGAATGTGGATGAGGAGTTTGATTTCAGCGACGCGGTGATAGACATTTGGTTAAAACATCAAGCCAAACCTGAATTAGATACAGCCTTTGAAAACCTAGCCACTGACTTGATCAACGCTAAAGACAAATATCGCCAAATTAGCGAACTCGATGAACAGATTTTTGGAGAAGATTTTGAAGCTTAATTTTAAAAAGCAAATGCTATAAATCTTCTTTTATGTGTTCCTGATCTGAAAATGGTTTCCAATCCAATCCTGTCTACCCTAGCTCAACTCATCTCCTTACACGAAGGAATCGCCGAACCGGATGGCGAGCAGGTTTTGAATGTACTGTTAACTCAAACGATTGCCAAAGCTCTCGACTTACCTGAAGAGGTAACTTTCGCCACGAGAGCCGATATTCCCGAAAGCCATTTTGTCACCTATCACTCAGCCGTGCTGAATAAGTTTTCTGAACTGCTAGCAGATAGAGGATGTGTGACACAAGTAGGCGTGAAATATGAGGGTTATCTCAAAACGACAGGGTTTGAAAAACTGCTACAGCTTCATATTGCACCTCAAAATGGGTTGATTCGATTTATAGACGCTAAACCAAAAACCACTCGTTATATCTGGTGCAATGTCGCCTATACAGCCGAAGCAAATGAGAGAAGAATCGGGATGGTTTCATTTATTATTAATGAGTCAACTGGAGTGACCCCTGTAGACATTGGCGATGCTTTATTTTGGGAAGCCGATCGAATTGATGTTAATGATTCGGAAAATTTAACCGTGATGCAGTTTGAGGAGTTGTCCAGTTTAATTGAACAGACAGCCGCTAAATTAATTAAAGCGGAGCTAGAGAAGTGGAATGCTAAATTAACCCGAACGCTAAGAAGAGATTCAGAACGACTTCATGCTTATTACGGTGCGATCGCGGCTGAGATTGCTGCCAAAATTGAGCATAAAGGGTTAAGCGGTGAAGAAAAAGAGAAGGAGTTAGCCCGGATTGAAGCAACTCAACGGGAATTAGAGCGGAAACTGGCAGATATCAAGGAACGTTATACCCTCTCTGTAGACGCTTTTTTACATAGTGCCATGGTGATTCATCTGCCCACAATCCATATTAATTTTGAACTAGTTAGAAAGAAGGTAAAACGGGCGGTGACAGCGGTTTGGAATCCCTTTACAAAGGTTCTTGAGCCTTTACGTTGTGAAGTATCAGGAGAACCCGTCTATGAGTTTTATTTAGATGATAATGTGGCTAAGATCATCTCACCTAGCTGTTGGAATAAGTGATACTACGTTGCATTCAAACCGATAACCCTCCACTTAACCCATCCGACAAACAAATCCCAACCTAACGATGACAACTCACAAAACTAAGCATCCCAGAGATAAGTTTATTACAGTCTATGGCAGAAAACCTGTATTAGAAGCATTATCTAACCAGGATATTGTTATTGATAAAGTCTTAATTGCCGATAATGCCAGAGGAGAATTTATTGATGAAATAATCAAGGAAGCCAAAGAAAGAGGGGTGACAATTTCGCGAGAATCACCCAAATACATTACCCGAATTTCTCGTAACGGTCGTCATGATCAAGGCGTTGTTGTCGATGTGATTCCACCGGCGATGGAAGCCTTATCTACCTATTTAGAACGAGAACAATCTCATCCCCCTAATCTTAAACCTCAAACCCGCAAATTATTAGCCTTAGATGGGGTCAAAAATCCCAGTAATGTGGGCATGATTATCCGCACTTGCCTAGCGGCTGGGTTTGACGGAATTATCCTGCCCCGAAAAGGATGTCCTGATCTGAATCCTCTGGTGATTAAAGCCTCAGCAGGTACAGCATTTTATACCAGAGTTTTGCGCTGTGCTGAACTGTCTGAAGCACTCCAGCAATTGCATCAAGCTAATTATACAATTTATGGATTGAGTGGCACAGCTACCTCAACAATCTACAGTCTTTCTTTTTCACCGTTTTCGGTATTTGTTTTGGGAAATGAAACCGAAGGAATTAATCGAGATCATCACAACTTAATTGATACCTGGGTATCAATTCCCATTGAAGCCCCAGCCGAATCCTTAAACGTCGCCTCTGCCGCAGCCGTCGTTTGTTTTGAATTGAAACGTCAACATTTAGAGCGTCACTCCAGTAACAGCAATTGAACCTGTTAACTTGTAGTTAATGTATAGGTTGGGAAAACGCAAGGAAACCCAACTGACACCAAATCCGGGTTAGCTACTTATAATCCAGTCCGCGCAGGCGGACTTGGTTTGTGTAGCAGCGATTTCAATCGCCTCCTCTTGCAGGTGGTAATTCAGTTTTTCATATAAAAACAAACTAAACCAAAACATAGCAACAGGCAATTGATGAATTAGTCGGGTTACCCCAAGAGAACCCACGAAGGTGGGTCACGCCACTACAACTTATAATTATACTCTCTGATTTGCATAAGCTTCCCTACTCCAGAAGTAGAGATACATCGTAGCGTATACAAGGATACTCAAGATGAAGCGATTTGTATCTGCCATTTTAATCACAGCCTGTTTGTGGAACATTGACAATCTAGGTTCACGTCCTCAAGCCTCTCTAGCTCAAACCCAACCGACTGAAGCACTATCTTACTCATTCTATGGCAAACAAATTCCCCTAAATCTACGTAACGATGTGCTGGCGGTTCGCTTCAAAGCCATTCAGCCGCGAGGGAATAAACCCCTATATTTGCAACTCCAAGACGATTTAACCACAAGGGGAATTCAAGGGCGAGGTTCGACGTTACAACCGAATACCAATTTACAAGTTGACCCTCTCGGTAATCAGTTAGCGTTGGTTCGGCTTCCGGCTGGGGTGCGAACATCTACCCGGTTGTTAACCAACCAGATTCAACAACAGCCTTATGTTGAGGAAACCCTACCCGTTCTCAATCAAGGGGAATCTGAGGATAGGGAGAATGAAAATTTGATTGTTCTCCCCAATGAAATTGTCATTAGTTTTGCACCAGGGACATCCGAAACCCAGAAGCAACAAGTGTTGGACGAGCAGAACTTAGAAATCATTCGTCCCCTCCGCTTCAGTCAAAATCGCTATGTCGCCCGGTCAAAATCGGCATCAGGGACAGAAATAATTACCGTGGCAAATCAACTCAATCAAGTCAGTGTGATTCAGTCAGCGACACCGAATTTTATTCAAGCAATTTCGGATCAAATTGTTCCCCAAACCAACCTGATTAATTCTAGCCGAGAAACCCTCAACCCGGAGCGACTGCTGCAACAACGCCTTGCTCGTTTACCTAAGCCCAAAGACACTCCCTTTTCAACTGCTTTATTACCTCTACTGTGGCATTTAGATAGTACACCCAAACGGGGGCAACTGTTACCCCGCACCGATATTGGCGCGATCGCGTCTTGGCAAGCCAGCCAGGGGGGTGAAGGAGTTGTGGTTGCCGTGATTGACAGTTTGATCCAGTGGGATCACCAGGATTTAGCGAGCAATATTTATACCACCGATCATTATCCCGACAAACTCCCCGGTGAGGTCAATGGGTGGGACTTTTCTAGTTCTGGACAAGGTGATCCTGATACCCGATTGAGTCGGAATGAACGGGATATTCTTCAGCCCCATTTTCGCCATACCTTTGAGCTATCTTGTCAGGAAATGGTGGAAGAGTATAAAAAAGTAGCCTTACTATTAGCTCAGAACGACCCTGATGCTTCTGCTTGTGAAATTGGAACTTTAATTAAACAATACTTTCGCAGTAAGATAACATCTGAATTTCATGGAACCTGGGTGTCTGGTGTCGTCGCGGCGCATTCTCCCGATCAAAGCGGAATAGTCGGCGTTGCTCCCCAGGCAAAAATTTTACCTATTCGCGTCTTTGGATTAAATGGTGCAATAGATTCCATCTCTTTAATTGAAGCAATTGGCTACGCCGCCGCACGGGATGTTGATGTGATTAATTTGAGTTTAGGCGGATTAATGCCTCATCAAGCATTAAATGAACAAATCTTGAGTGTTTTAGAGGCAAATCCTCAACTGGTAATTGTGGCTTCAGCCGGGAATGAAAATCGGTCTGGAATTAGTTTCCCAGCAGCTATTCCTCAAGTGCTGTCTGTCGGGGCGACGAACATGCAAGGTGAGCGTAGTTCCTATAGTAACTATGGCAAAGGATTGGATGTGGTTGCTCCTGGTGGAGATATTAGTCGCAGTTTAAGTGGGGGTATTTTAACCACCGGGGGGACTGGATTATCATCATTATGGCAAGGGATAACGAAACCTGACTATGCTTGGGGATATACTCTCGATCCCTTGGGTAACTATGTGCAAGTTCAGGGAACATCCTTTGCAGCACCTGCTGTATCTGGGGTAGTGGCTTTAATGAAAGGCGTAAATAATACCCTGAATCGAGAGCGAATTATGGATGTGTTGGAAGAGACAGCCAGTTATCAGGGATTAACGCTAACGGAAACGGAACAGGATCTTTATCAAAGTTATCAACAAGCCCGTTTGACTGAGGAAAAACCCGAAGAAAGACCCGAATTTTCAGTATTTCCTAAACCTAGTTCCGCTGAGAATTATTTCTTTGGTCGGGGTTTGGTGAATGCAGAAGCGGCGATTCAAGCTGTGCAGTAAGCTATTCGGTATTTAAACCTGAATAACAATAATGGCTCTCATCCTTGTAGTGCGAGCATCTTGCTCGCTACTCATCCCATTATGTTCGCTACTCATACCAAGTTGCGTTCTATCATGTCATTCTGAGCGGAGCGAAGAATCTGGACAGATGCTTCGCGTCATTCCGTTTCACTGCATTCTACTCAGAATGACAGATTCTACTGGCGTGGCACAGCTAAAATTGTGGGATAGATTTTACCATTGAATCGGGCGCACGCCATGCGCCCCTACGGTTTCCGGGCGTAATTCTAATTCATCAAATAAGGTGTGCCACGCCACTACAACTTGGTATCATCCCCAATTTATAGCAACCGCCATAGCGGTTAGGACATATCTTATGATAGAGACGTTCCGGCGGAACGTCTCTACAACAGCATTGATGAGCGATAAAATAAACAAATTAATCCTACATTATTGTTTTTTTATTTAAATATCCTTAGGCATAAACTCCAGGATAAAATCCTTGTATAACGAACGAAAAACTCCAATCGGTGTGGGGGTTGAATTACAGCAGCTTATGCCGGAACGGGAGTAATAAGTTATCGGTTTTATCATCCCTGTTCCTTGACCTATGACACGACAACCTCATGACCAATTTGCCAAGCAGTATTTGGAAGAATTATTAGCGCCACTGGGTACAGTAGAAACTAGCCGAGATGTACCCAGCGAAGTGCGCCAGGTGGATGTTTGGTTTGTACCTGCATCCTCTCCCTCGACAGATTCTTCTAATCTGGGATTATTGGGGAAAATGGCAGCCACCGCTTGTCTATTTGAACCGTTTCGTAATGCCCCGACTGTAGCCGAAATACACGGTTGCTTATTGAAATTGTATTCGCTACGAGCTGAACTATTGAGAAAGGCACGACGAGAGAAACGTTCTGTGTCAGAGGATGAGTTACCCCTTTTGTGGATTCTATCGCCCTCTTGTTCTCAACGGTTACTCAACGGGTTTAGTGCCAAGTTAAGTCAGGATGAGAATTGGGGAGAAGGAGTTTACTTCTTACCGGAGTTTCAGAGAACCGCATTAGTAGCGATTAACCAATTACCCGTAAGTCAAGATACACTGTGGTTAAGAGTATTAGGAAAAAGGAGAACACAGCAACAGGCAATTGAGGAGTTACTTGAGTTGCCCAAAGAAAGTCCATTGCGGCGGAATATACTGGAAATACTAGCCAATTGGCGCATCAATGTGAGCAGTAGTGAAACCTTAAGTAATGCAGATAGGGAGTTACTGATGAACTTATCACCAGCTTATATACGTTGGCGGGAAGAAACCTTACAAGAAGGCAGACAAGAAGGCAGACAAGAAGGGATTCGGGAAGAACGACGGCAAATGGTAGAAAACTTTCTCAGAGTGCGGTTTGGGGAAATTGATGCGGAATTAGAAGCGATCATCGCACATATATTAAAGTTACCGCCAGAAGTGTTGACTCGTCTACTGTTTAACCTTTCCCCCGAAGAGTTATTACTGTGGTTTGGCGAAGGTTCTAGGCAAGATCTGAGATTAGGCGAAGGGGGGCGAGAAAAGGTGGAGAACCTGCTGAGAGTAAGGTTTGGTGAAGTTGATGCAGAATTAGCCGACAAAATCGCAGCCATGTTAGAGTTACCTCATCAAGAGTTGACTCCTTTGCTGTTGACGCTTTCTCGTCAGGAATTATTAGAACGGTTTGGCAGGTAGGGAGAAATCCTGGGCAAAGGGAAATGGCGTGTAGAGACGTAGCATGCTACGTCTCTACATTGCATAACCTCAACCTCGTAAGACATAGAGAGTAGTGAAGGCGCACTCAACCCAAAAGTGAAGGTAAACGGATGCATTATCAACAGCAACAGCCAACAGAAAAACTTCAAACCTATTTTCTCAATTCAACCTTAGCTTCTCGGCAATGGTTGGTTTATTCCTGCCATGCGGTAATCACTATCTTCAGCAGCGTTTTCATCGTCGCTGTGGGACAAGATCAGGGGTTATCCCTACCAAAACGCGCTGGAGAAATAGCGCCGATAAAGATCGCCCAAACCGACAAACGCGCTGAAGCCGAAAGACTGTATGAGGAGGGATTGCAACTGTTTCAACAAGGGACAGCCAAATCACTGCAACAAGCGATTGAAAAATGGGAAACAGCGCTTCCTTTGTGGCGTGAGGTGGGAGATCGATCAAAAGAGGCTTTGATTAATCTGGCACTGGGTAGAACTCACGATTTATTAGGATTCAAACAAAAAGCGCTCTTTTACTATAATCAAGCATTACCTCTGTATCGACAATTGGAAGAGCGCGCCCTTGAACCCGCATTTCTCACACAAAGAGCGATCGCAAACTCTAAAAGCCTTGGTAGACAGCGATTTGACCTCAGTTAGCTCCT
>NZ_JBKHUP010000180.1:0-9594 GCF_046565525.1 Coleofasciculus sp.
TATTTATTACAATACAAGACTAAGAGAAAATAAAAAGTCGTCCTAAAAGGACGAGGCTTGTATCCCTAGTTCTCGGTAAACTGCTGAAGTCAAGGATGTCAGAAGCGTCAGCACAAAAGCGGATAGTCGTCGTTGGTGCAGGATGGGCAGGTTTAGGTGCGACTCATCATCTTGCCCAACAAGGCTACGATGTTACTCTTCTAGAAGCCGCACCCTATGCCGGTGGATTAGTGGCTGGATGGAAAACCTCTGGCGGACGTTCAGTCGAAGGGGGTATTCATGGGTTCTGGTATCCCTATCGCAATATCTTTCGTCTGGTTAACGAATTAGGGCTGAAACCCTTCACTCGCTTTACTTATTCCTCCCAATATTCTCCGGCTGGATTAGAAGTCGAATCGCCCCTGTTTCAAAATGAATTCCCGCTTCCTACCCCATTGGGTACTTTTGTGTATCCCAAGTTTAGACGCTTACCTCTAATTGACAGGCTTTCGGCTTTGCCTCTTCTCTATGCTCTGATTGATTTTGATAATTCTGATCAAGCGTGGCGACGTTATGATAAGGTAACCGCCCGCGAACTATTTAAACAGTTTGGTGTTTCTGCCCGACTATATCAAGATTCCTTTGAACCGATGCTATTGGTGGGTTTATTTGCCCCTGGCGAGCAATGTTCAGCAGCCGCCACCCTGGGAATGCTTTATTACTTCATTTTGGCTCACCAACCCAATTTTGATGTCGTCTGGTGTCGAGGAACAGTGGCAGAAATGATTTTTAACCCCTGGGTGGAGCGGATTGAGAAAGCTGGGGGACGAGTGCTGACGAATAAGCGGGTGAATGATATTCTCTTGGACGATAGGGGTAAGGCGAAAGCGGTTGTCTGTGGAGAGGAAGTCTTTGAAGCCGATGCGGTGATTTTTGCCGTTAGTGTTAATGGCATGAAAAAAATTGTTAGTGCGAGTACGAACTTACAACCTTATCCTGAATTCCGGAATTTGAGAAACTTAGGGGCAATTGATGTCTTGGCAACCCGGTTGTGGTTTGACCGAAAAGTTATTCTGCGGAATCCTTCTAATGCTTGTTTTGGCTTTGATCCGACGACAGGGTGGACATTTTTCGATTTGAATGCGCTGCATGATGAATATGCATATCAATCGGGAAGTGTAATTGAAGCAGATTTTTATCATGCTAATCAATTATTACCCATGAGTGATGAGCAAATTGTGGCAAAGGTTCATCGAGATTTAGCCACTTGTGTGCCAGAGTTTCGTGATGCCAAGGTTATTGATAGCAGCGTGATTCGTGTACCGCAAGGGGTAACGCATTTTGCACCGGGAAGTTATCAGTATTTGCTGCCAGCGACAAGTTCGATTGATAATGTTTTTATGAGTGGGGATTGGATTGTGACCAAGCACGGTTCTTGGTCACAAGAGAAGGCGTATGTGACGGGTTTAGAGGCGGCAAATTTAGTAATTGACTGTTTTGGGTATGGAAATAAGGCAACGATTATTCCGGTTGAACCCGATGAACCTCATATTCAAGTAGGGCGGATGATTAATAAAATGGTGCGGGATTGGGGGAAGACAGTATTACCTGATTTTTGGTTGCCTTAGTTTTTGAGCTGGAGACGGTAGATAGCAAAATTAAACGGTTAAACCCACCTTTACAATTGACGAAGGGCGGGTTTTGTTGAAAGGTTATCGGTAAATACCAAAGTTAAGCGGCTAAAGGGAGCCCTGACAATTGACAGACGTGCCATGGCAAGTCTTTACATAAATGAATTCTGCCGAATATATTGTAAAATACCCTGTGCGATCGCGCTTGCCATTTGGCTGTGGTATTCTGGTGTCGCTAGTCGTGGGTTATCCTCTCGTCCAGTAACGAAACCGACTTCCACGAGGACAGCAGGGATATGATTATTACGCAAAACGTAAAATCGGGCTTGTTTCACGCCGCGATCGCGAATCGGAATTGTCTGTAAAATACTACTATGAATGGTTTGAGCCAGACGCTGACCATTAGAGTAATAATAGGTTTCTAATCCATTCACATCAGGACGGCGACCAATAGCATTAGCATGAATACTTACAAATAAGTCCGCTTGGGCTTGTTTTGCCATCTCGACGCGCGGTGCTAAGTCTACAAAATAATCGCTGGTTCGGGTGAGAATGACTTGAATGCCTTGTTGCTGTAAAATAGCAGCAACTTGTTGAGAAATGGGCAAAATCACATCCTTTTCCCGCAACCCATTTAACCCAATCGCACCGGGATCTTTTCCCCCATGTCCGGGATCAATCATAACCACAATGCGGCGGTTAGGAACTTGGGAACTATTAAATGGAGGATTGCTAGTTATAGGCGGTATGACAGGATTTTGCGGCGGTAGAGGGGTTTGTGTCGTTAACTCAATAACTCGTTGCGGTGGCGGTAACTGCACTGTCCACATCCGAGGGGAGAATCCTTTGAATAGAACCTGTTGGGGATTAATCGTATAACCCGGATTAAATTCAATCACCAAGCGCGTGGTTTGGGAGTTCAATTGACCAACACGCACCGCCCGAACTGCGCCACCGACTAACTGTTCTAATTTGGAGTTCTCCAGCAGGATACCGGGTAAATCAATCACCAGGCGGTTGGGATTAGCAAAAAATTGTCCAGTGGGTTGCACCCCTTCATCTGTCGTAAAGACGAGTTGATTTTGATTCACATCAAAGCGCCAGGAAAGCAATCTCGCCGCTTGCGCTGGAAAGGAGAGCAAAAAAAAGCCGAGAAAACTGGGAAGTAGCCAGTGCAGTTTCACTGTTAAAGTTCCTCAAGACAGGGGACGGGGATTAATACTGCAAGGGATAGGGGAGCAGAGGGAGCAGAGGGAGCAGGGGAAGCAGGGGAAGAAGAAATTACATTTAGAGCTTATCCGAGTAGTATTGGGATGGGGATCATGTTCCAGACGCGCCATGGCTCATCTGAGATATAATATCTAGCATTCTTTTGTTCCATGGGAGTAAACGTAGCTTCCTCGATTTTAGACGGGGGATATTGGATTGTCTCGCACCTGATGGAGTTGAACGTATCGCGGTTCTTGATGTTAATCATTTACAATTGAGAGACTTTTCTATCAGGATAATTCCCCCTGATGTCTAACGAACTGCTATCTGACGTGTGCCAAGCTTCCCAAATCGTCTCGCTGTTTTGCCCAGACAGAACGTAGGTATTCGATAACGGTTTGAGTATAATTAAATTTTTGGCATTCTTGTCGAATCCACAATCCTAGCTGCCATAGTTCGTCCAAGGTTGTGGTTTTTTGAATTAAGGCAATTATTGCCTCAATCCAGAGTTTTAGTTTTCGATAACTGATAAATTGCCCACCTTTGTCGCGGCGATGAACAAAAATAACATTGATAGTGGTGTTGTCTGAGAAGGGCGCACAGTTTTTCACCTTCGGTTTGAAGGCGTAGCCAGTCAGTATGTTTCATGGAATTTTATGGTGAAAAGAACGAACGGATGGAAGGGCAGTTAAAATATTCTCTGCCCTCTATGGTTTTTTGGATTCTGACCAGTAATGCATAACTAGCCATGCATTACAAGTCATGACTTACAATATGCCCCAAGAAAGTGGAAAGCGTCTCACACCAGCGGATTTGCGTCAGCGTACAGGTTTGACTCAGGTGAATTTTGCGATATCGATTGGAAAAAGTCCTTCAACCATTGCCAAATGGGAAGCTCGAACGTCTCTACCGCGAGGCACACCGTCTGAAATCAAGCGTTTGTGTCAGGCTTATCAATGCACTCTCGATGAACTGATTGAGGCATTTGAGGGGATTGATGTCGAGTCAGGGTAGCATCTGATTGAACATGAAATGGAGGTCGAATGGCACGCTCAGATGAGGCTGGTGGGCATTGCCCACCCTACTACACTGGCAAGCTTAAAACGTTGGTCAATTATTTTCGCCAAACCCTTATGAGAGTAGCTATCCAGAAAAATTTTACCCACAATTTTAACCTTGCCGATGTACTACAGAATATAACGGGTTTGGACGATCCAAAAATGCACGCTTTTCAGTGCCATTGAACTTAAATCAGTTGGGCATCAGCACGAAAGCGGATAGGAAAATTAAAAGGTAATTGTCTATCATTGAGTTCCGCCTAACCCATCCTACTGGCTGGGAATATCGTTAACGTTAACCTCCTAACCATTGCCATTGGAGTTCCCTCCTTCCTCCTTCCTCCCCTTGATAAGGGGAGGGTTAGGGTGGAGTCAGACTAACATTCACCATTGAAGGGAATTTCCACCACAAACTCCGTACCGCATCCGGGTGCGGAGAAGCAATGTAATTCTCCCCCATGTTTTTCTACAACAATTTGATAGCTAATTGACAATCCTAAACCCGTCCCTTCTCCTACAGGTTTTGTGGTAAAAAATGGGTCAAAAATTTGTTCCTTGACTTCTTCATGAATCCCAGAACCATTGTCGGCGATGTGAATCAGTACAGAGTTGCGCTCTGATAATTCAGTCGAAATCCATATCGTCGGCGTGGAAACATCATCAGGAAGAGAGAGTTCCCCTGATGCCGAATCCTTTGTATTCTCCGGTTGTTTATCCCCTGAATTGAGAGCATCAATGGCATTATTCAAAAGATTCATAAAGACTTGATTCAGTTGTCCTGGATAACATTCTACTGGGGGAAGCTTGCCGTACTCTTTGACAACTTGGATGTTAGAGGCTTCCGACTTTAAGCGGTGCTGCAAAATTAACAGTGTATTCTCCATCCCTTGTTCAATATCCATACATTTGCGTTCAGCTTCATCCAGGCGCGAAAAATTCTTTAAGCTACCAACTAACGCTTGCAGGCGGGTTACACCGACTTTCATGGAACTGAGAAGTTTGGAAAAATCTTTTTGGAGAAAGTTAATATCAATTTCTTCAATTAAGGTTTCAATTTCCGATACAGGTTTAGGATAATGCTTATCATAGAGTTGGATTAATTTCAATAAATCCTGAGCATATTGATTGGCATAGGCAATATTTCCGGATATAAACGTGATTGGATTATTGATTTCATGAGCAACCCCTGCCACTAACTGTCCCAAACTTGACATTTTTTCACTTTGAACCAGTTGGAGTTGAGTCTGTTTGAGTTCGTGTAGGGTTTGTTCAAGCTGAGTGGCTTTCTCTTTTAAGTTTTTTTCTGACTCTCGCAAGGCAGATTCAGCCGCTTTACGTTCCTTGAGTTCGTCCGCAACTTGCTCAAACAATGCCGCTTGCTGAATAGCTACACTTAACTGGATACTCAGTTTTCTCACACATTCGATTTCCGGCTGCTGCCATTGCCTTACTCCCGAACATTGCTGAACCACAAGCAATCCCCAGAGCTTTTTCCCTTGTAAAATAGGCGCTACCACATTAGCCCGAACCTGAAGCGTTTCGAGTAATTTAATGTGGCAGGGGGTTAAATTTGCGTTGTAGATATCGTCAATTACTCGAATATAACCGTCTTGGTAGAGAGACGATACAACTTCATCCTCCTTAAAAAAATCGTCCTCAATGGTGGTTTTGACAATCCTCATCCACCCATCGCCAACTGACTCCACATCAACTGTTCCCGTCCAATCCGGGTTAAAGCGGTAAATGAGCGTGCGATCGCACGTCAGAAATTTTCGCACTTCTTCGACGGCTGTCTTCAGGACTTCATCCAGATTCAAGGACTGGTTAATTCGCTGATTCATACAGCTCAACAGTCGCTCTTGCTTGGCTTGTCGCTTTAATTGCTGTTCAGTTTGTTTGCGTTCGGTAATGTCACGAAACGACCAAATTCTGCCGTAGTATTCACCTGTAGGAGATAATACGGGTGCGGCGTAACGCTCAAAAAATCGTCCGTCAGTGAGTTGAATTTCATCTTGGCAACTCAGGTTGGGATTCTGCTCAAGATATTCGACTTTACTGAACACCTTTAGCGGTTCAGCAATTAAAGACAACATACATTCTAAAAGTTTCTCCTTATCTGAGGATTTCACAGATTCATGAGGAATTTGCCACATTTGGCAAAATCGAGAATTGTGACTAATAATTCTGCCATTTGGAGCAATGACGATGACGCCATCCGGATCAGCCTCTTGTTGCGCCTTTAATAAAGCATGACTGATTTGGAGTTCCTCTTGGGCTTGCTTACGGGATGTAATATCAGTCTGGACGCCAATAAAATAGATCACATGTCCCTTGGCATCTCGAATCGGTGAAATAGCTAGCTCATTCCAAAAGGGTGTTCCATCTTTGCGATAATTTCTAAGGACTACTTTCACGTCTTGCTGAGTTCGTAGAGCCTGACGGATTTGCTCAACCCCATTCGGATCAGTATCGGCTCCCTGTAGGAAGTGGCAATTGCGTCCAATCACCTCTTTACGGGAATAGCCAGTGATTGTCTCGAAAGCGGGATTGCAATAGACAATCGGCATATCTGGTTTGCTCGCATCGCTGAGGATAATGCCACAGCTTGCCGCACCGAGGATACGCTCATCCAAATAAAGTGTCTCCAGAGCGACTTTATCGGAGGTATTGGCATCGAAAAGACGACCTGTTGAGGACTGATGTAGGTGAGAAATCATGGCAGTAAGTCAGCAATGTGTAATACCTGGGGAGGTCGAGGCGTATTCTTTTCAATTTAAAAACACCTCAAAAGAGATTTAAATACACCCAAAGGATGAATTTATATAACTTTATGGAAGAATCAATATACATGTTTCTAAAATAAAGATTCAAAAAAACATCCTGTTTTCTGGGGACGAGAGTCAGTCGAGAAAGCCTGCACCCTGTAGAGTTACTGCCTGGAGGCGGATCTAGACTAGAATCTAAATGCCAACTTTGATTGTTGAAATGTCAGCTCCAACCGTACCCTCTAAAAAATTTCTTCAACCCATTGACCGTCTGGCTTTGGTAATCATGGTAGTGCTAAGTCTGCTAATTGGCATCGTCCTATTGACAGGCGATACCACTCGACCTAGAGTTAGGGCTTTTAGCTGGCAGGACAAATACGTCAGTGCTGAGGATGCAGCGTTTATTCTAACCTTTAGCCGTCCGATGAACCACGCCAGCGTAAAAGCAAATCTCAAAATCACACCCGTTTTGCCAGAGGGTGAGGTTAGTCCCTCAGAGGTGCCGCCAATCGAGGGAAAAATTAGCTGGGCGGGGCGTAAAATGGCGTATACGTTGCTCTCGCCGATTCCTTATGGTAATGACTATCAAGTTCAGCTTCAGGGAGCAAAGGAGAAAATACCGGGAGTTGAAGAAGAAGGTACAGTCATGGAACCGTTTCAGGCGACATTTCACAGTCGCGATCGCGCCTTTGCTTACATTGGCGTCGAAGGAGAGGAGCAGGGGAGGTTAATCCTCTATAATCTCACACGACAACAAAAAACACTGCTGACGCCGGCTGATCTAGTCGTACTGGACTTTAAGCCCTATACTGGGAGCGATCGCATTTTATTTTCGGCGAATGACCGCCAAAATCAGGCAAGGGGTTTACTCACGGCACAACTGTACACCGTAACCACAGGACTATCGTTTCCATCTCCAAATAAACGTTCCCCATCTCAGTCAACCCCTGGCAAGCTTGATTTAGTGTTAGATAGTCAAGACTATCAAAATCTGCAATTCGACTTATCTGGAGACGGACAAATCATTGTGGTACAGCGAGTGAATCGAGAAGATCCGGCTGATTTTGGCTTGTGGATTATCCCCGCTGATGGCGAACCCCAACCCCTCGAAAATCAGCCCGGTGGCGAATTTTTAATTGCCCCAGATAGTGCCTCATTAGCCGTGGCGCAAGGGCAAGGGGTGGCGATTTTGCCGTTAAACTCCGACGCCGAACCGCTAGACTTTCTGCCCAAGTTTGGTCGAGTCCTCAGCTTTGCCAGAGATGGTTCAGCGGCGACAATGGTGAAATTTAATACCGACTATACGCGATCGCTGTTTTTAGTGAATAATCAGGGAGCAGAGCAAGAATTATTACGTACAACCGGCTCGATTGTCAACTGCGAGTTTGCCCCCAATGAAGAAACCCTCTATTGCCTGCTGACACAACTAATTCAAGGGGAAGAGTATCGCGAGGAACCGTTTATCGCCGCCGTTAATCTCAACGCTGAACCTGAGAGTGAACAGAGTCCGGTCAAACCCTTGGTGGTTCTGCCGGAACAGCGTGATATTCAACTGAGTTTATCCCCAGATGGTTTAGCCCTATTATTCGATCAGGTAGCAACCCGACCCGCCTCAGCGATTGATAGTTTAAGAAATGATGAAGGTCAGGCGATCGCAACCGGACGTCTTTGGCTATTGCCCTTAGATGAGTCTATACCCTCAGAAACACCCCTGCAACTACAACCTGAGCCATTATTACCAGGATTCCAACCTCACTGGCTACCGTAGCAGGAGCAGGGGGAGCATGTAGAGACGCTTCAAAAGCGCGTCTGGGAGCAGAGGGAGATAGAAAGTCTGTTGTCGGGGCGGGTTTTACCCTTAACGTTTCGTTTTCACCCGAATGTAACTAAACCCGCCCCGACCAATTGCGAAAATTATCTGACAAATGACCAATGACTAATGACCAACTTTAGCTATCACCTAACCACGCCGGATGAGAAAGCAAAGTCGCAATAACCCGGACACCACGTAGCTGATTGGAAAGCGGGAGATGACCTTTCGGGGCGCTGAGATCCCAAGTAAATTCATTGGGGTATCGAGTCCAGCTATTTCCAGTCTTCCAGCCAATTTTGGGCCACAGTTTTTCCCAGTTTTTACCCACAGAAAGCCAAAGTTCCCGCTGCACAGAGAATCCAAATTTACCTTGAGAGTGAATCACCCACAGGGTATTAATCGTTTGTAAATCGGGAATCGGGAACTTCTCCAGTTCAGAAAAGTACAACCATTTTCGCTGTACGGCAGTAGAGCCAGCCAATTCACAAAGTTTCTCTAACGTCAACCTATCCGCTGCCTGAAACTCTTGCTGGGCAAGTAACTGTTGTAGAGGAGCGTAGTCAATATCCCGTTCAGACAACAGGGGAACAATCCCTGTCGGAAAATGGCTTTGTAGGAACTCCTCAGTTTTGGCAGTCTTTGCCTGATAAAGGGCTTGGTATGCCAAACCGACACTGAGACTGGGAGGGGTTGAGGATTGCGCTTGCAGAAAGTCCATCAAAACATCTAAACCAGCATCCCCCTGATTCACCAGTTCTGGAATGAGCTGGAGTTGTTTTTTCTCAGAACTCGACTCGAGTTGGCTAGTCAACTCGGCAAGCTGGTTAGAGGTTTCGGGTACAGAGGCAGTCGTTTGGTCTATCATGAAGCGACGTGTTTGAAGTTGCGGCAACTGATCCTATTGTCGAGGCAAAGTGGCTCGCTTGAACGCCTTAGACTCGAAAATTGACAAGATTACTTTAGAGCATCGGTCTAATAACCTCAGTTAGCAGTAAAAAGAAGTCACCCGCTCCCCTGCTCCCCTGCTCCCCCTCCCTCCCCCCCCCCCCCCCCCCCCCCCCCCCCCCCCCCCCCCCTCCCCCCCCCCCCCCCCCTCCCCCCCCCCCCCTCCCCCCCCCCCCCCCCCCCATACCCCACCC
>NZ_JBKHUP010000181.1:0-9492 GCF_046565525.1 Coleofasciculus sp.
TCAAGTAGTCGAAATTAGAGGTAGGACAGCCGTGGGACACACGGTGGGTAAGCTTTCTGAGGGTAAAGGTTCTGTCCGAGAAGACGTTAAACTCTGCCTCCCTGCGAAGAAAGAATCCCCCGCGTTTTAACCGGGGGAGTGTCAAAAAAATGTTCATGTGGTAGATACTTGTTACTGAACCATAAAAACGCTGTTCCCAGAAGCACACCCCCACTCATAATTAACGCCGCATCTATCTGGGAAGCGCCTTGAGAAGTTGCCGCATCTGTACCCGGTACAATTAACGAAAACGCCGTCGCCGCTAGCATTACCCCACCCCCGAATCCTAAAGCGATCGCTTGTCGTCGCTGGGTTAAACGAATCGGTAAAAACACGGGTAACGCACCCAAAAAGGTCGCGAGTCCCGCCAGTAAACTGGCAATAAAACCCGCAAGAATTGGATTCATAAGTTATAAGTCATTCGTCATTCGTTTATGTAATATGACTCAGCCAATCGAGAATTAAGGAATTAACCATCTCCGGCTTCTCATCGTGAGGACAATGACCCGCCTGCGGAATGGCAAAAAACTCCACATCTTTCTCCATCTGGCGCTGCTGCTGGTAAATAGCCGCCCCATTAATCGGTGTCCAAGGGTCATTTTCTCCCCACAGAACCAGTAGAGGACGTTGTAGCTTGGGTAATAATTCTCTCGGCGCAGGACCAGGAGGACCAGTCAATACCGAAGCAAACACCTGTTGGGCGCCCGGATCACAGGAGGGTTGGTATAGTAAATCGACTAATTCTTCCGTAATCGCTTGGGGATCACAGTAAACCTGACGCAGGGTGTTGCGAATCCGGTTTTTTTGGCGAATGCGGTTAAATAAAAATGGACCCACGGTTTTAGAACTGACCAATTTGGTAAAGGTTCCCATGACCAGCCGTAAGGGTAAATTTAACTCATCGGGACGGTGATTTAACCCCCCTGCACAGTTAATTAAAACACCACCAACGGCGATATCTGGGTCTTGGGTAACGACCATTAAACTCAATAGTGCCCCAATGGAGTTGCCAATAAATACTGTTGGTTCTTTAATATGGGCTTCCCAGAAGTCTTTGATCTGTTCGATCCATAACTCTAAGCTGTAGTCTAAGCCCGGTTTATCTGAACCACCGAATCCTAATAGGTCAATCGCAAACACCCGATACCCTGCATCCGCCAGCACCGGGATATTCTTTCGCCAATGTCCAATGGATGCACCAAATCCGTGAATCAATAATAAGGGTTGACCTGTTCCCTTGACGGTGTATTGAATTGAGTGCCCTTGCCAAGTCCAAAGGTGTTTTTCTAGTGGGTTGATCTGGATTAACGGTTCTGTAATCACGGCGCTTTGTGAAGTTTATTTAAGTATTTTGATCTATAATACCTCTAACTTCCCCTATCCGGGCAGATTTTCCTTAAGCTGAGCGATATTTTCTGGACTTAAGGTAAGTTTTACTTCTATTTGTTGCTGCTTATCGCGCAATGTAATTACATGGGTTTCCCCCTGAGAGTCACTTTCCCACTGAGGATTAGTGATTTCTATTTTTTGATAGATAACTTCCGGAATTCCCACGCGGATGACTAAATTTTTCTGAGATTGAGGATAAATATAAGCCTGAAGTTGCTGCGTGTCGAGTCCAAGTTTCCAGGGGGTTGTACTGCGTTCTTGATCCGTGTCTGGTTTTTGCCAGTAGAGTGTAATTCCCCGAACTTGTGGATTTTGCAGTTTAAGTTCTTCGTCAAACCGCTGCCATTCCCAGTCAATTTCCTGGACATTTCCACTGGGGGGAATTATTCGCTGTCGCCATGAAACTTTTCGGTTATTCAGGGCTGTCCAAAATTTGCTGATTTTGGCTAGGTTCGCGCCATTTTCGGGATTGTCACTATTTTGTTGCCAAATAATTTGAGGTGTCATTTGTCATTTGTCAGGGAAAAGGGAACTCTTAACAGGGAATGGAGAATCAGGAATCGGGAATAAACTATTCAGGCTCATCTAAATGTTCGGCAACGGATTGATACAAGTCGAGAACGTGCTGATCTTGAAGATGATAATAGACCTTTCTACCGCGTTTATGATACCGTACTAATCGCATGGTTCGCAGGGTGCGTAATTGATGGGAGACGGCGGATTCACTCATATCCAGCGCTGCTGCGATGTCACATACGCACAGTTCTGCGATCGCGAGTAGGGAGATGATCCTCAGCCGATTTGTATCCCCTAGGGAACTGAACAACTCTGCCATGCGTTGGGCTTTTTCTGTGTTCAGCATTTTAGGCTGCAATGAACCAATCCGCTGGCTTTCAACACAATGGGGCGGATGGCAATGAGGTGCGTCTGTGTCTGGATTAGCAGAAACGTTTGCCTCTTGCGCTGATAATCGGATTGGCATGTAGTTACTATCCCTTGACAGTGGAACGGTCTGACTTTATGGTAGCGAACTCTCCCAACCCAGTTCAGGAAGATCAGGGAGATGGGGGAGTCGAGGCGGGTTTAGTCACACCGGTTCAAGCTAAAATGCAGCAAATGTTCATCTGTTTTCGATGTTAACTCTGTTAGGGAAGGAATATTATGGGTGACTTAGGACGCCTGTCTGTGGGAATTATTGGCGCTTCTGGCTATGGAGGCGTGCAATTGATACGCCTATTGATGGATCACCCAGGAGTGGAGGTGGTTTATTTGGGGGGAAGTAGTAGTGCGGGGAAGTCGTTTTCTGAACTCTATCCTCATCTGGGTCATTGTGTGAATTTGACCATAGAGGAGATTGATTTAGATAAAATAGCCAGCCGAACTCAAGTGGTGTTTCTCTCGTTACCGAATGGTTTAGCTTGTCAGATGGCGCCGACGTTGTTGGCGAAAGGCTGTAAGGTGATTGATCTTTCGGCTGACTATCGGTTTAAAAATTTGGATACCTATAAAACCTGGTATGGGGGAGAACGCAATGACCAGGAAACCGTGGCTACAGCGGTTTATGGCTTACCGGAATTGTACCGCGATCGCATCGCTGAGGCGAAACTGGTGGGTTGTCCAGGTTGTTATGTTACCACCAGTCTCTTGGCACTTGCACCGTTGCTCAAGCAAGGGTTAATTCTGCCCGATACGGCGATTATTGATGCTAAATCGGGTACATCGGGGGCGGGGCGCACGGCGAAAACCAACCTCTTACTCGCTGAAGCAGATAGTTCTGTATCGCCTTATGGAGTCGCCCGTCATCGCCATACCCCGGAAATTGAGCAGATTTGTAGTAATTTAGCGGGTCATGAGGTGATGGTGCAGTTTACCCCCCATCTGATGCCGATGGTGCGGGGTCTTCTGGCTACAGTTTATGCTACCTTGCGTGACCCTGGACTGGTGCGAGAAGATTTGGCAACTATTTACAGCGCATTCTATCGCGCTTCTCCTTTTGTGCGAATATTGCCCAGTGGTACTTATCCCCAAACTAAGTGGGCGTGTGGGACGAATATGTGTTACATCAGCGTTGAAGTTGATCCGCGTACTGACCGGGTGATTGTTATGTCAGTTACTGATAACTTGATTAAAGGTCAAGCTGGTCAAGCGATTCAATGTTTGAACCTGATGATGGGGTGGCAAGAAACATTGGGATTACCTTCGTTGAGTTTTTATCCTTAGATGAGAAGCCGGGGTGCAAAGGTGCGGGGACGGGTTTAGTCACTTATGGGAAGGAAATGATCGTCGTCCAACCCGCCCCTACACAATCAAAACTCCCCAAATCTCCAATCTCCAGATAGAGGTTTGAGACAATTTTTTTTGCTAAGGTGGCGGACACGGAGAGTCCGAAAAATCAATCGCCCGCTACGTCAGTAATCGCTCATAGAGGATGTGACATTGATTTCGTGAGGGTGCTAGGAAGCTTTAACTCATTTTTTTTGCTTATTTAGGGGGGTGTTTCAGATTTAGTCAGCTATGTCTTTGCTGAAAAAATTCTCCCCTTTCTGATTGGATTGAACCAGGCTTAGGTGCTTACCATGAAATTCCCGTTCCGTCAACGTTCGCAGTCATCTCCAGTAGTTCCCCCTGAACCGGAAAAGGGTTTGGGTACATTTGGGGGTGTTTATACACCGTCACTCCTGACGATCCTGGGTGTAATCATGTACCTGCGATTCGGTTGGGTTGTGGGGAATGTGGGTTTATTGGGGACGCTGATGATTGTCACCCTGTCTACGGCGATCACGTTTATTACCTCACTGTCAATTTGTGCGATCGCAACTGATCGGGTGGTGAAGGCTGGGGGCGCGTATTTCATGATTAGTCGTTCTTTGGGGATTGAAACCGGAGGCGCGGTGGGGATTCCCCTTTACTTTGCCCAGGCGATATCCGTGGCGCTGTATACGATTGGTTTTGCCGAGAGTGTTTCCCTGACGTTTCCGGAATTAAATCAACGGCTGACAGCGATTGTGACAACTATCCTAGTGGCAATTCTGGCGATCGCCTCTGCCCAAATTGCGATTAAGGCACAATACTTTATTATGGCAGCGATCGCGCTGTCTTTAATTTGTTTGGTCTTTGGTCATCCCGTTGACCCGAATACTCAGATTGAACTGTGGGGGGCGAAACCGGAAAACTCCGCACCTTTTTGGACTGTTTTTGCTGTCTTCTTTCCCGCCGTTACTGGGATTATGGCGGGGGTGAATATGTCGGGGGATTTACGTAACCCTAGCCGTTCCATTCCCATTGGTACCCTGGCGGCGGTGGGTACAGGTTATATCATTTATATGGCATTACCCGTGATTTTAGCGATGCGGGCGGATGCTCTCACCTTAATCGAAAACCCCTTAATTATGGAGAAGATGTCTCTGTGGGGTCCTTCGGTTTTACTAGGGGTTTGGGGGGCGACGCTATCGAGTGCGATTGGTAGTATTCTCGGTGCGCCCCGAGTCATGCAGGCGCTGGCGCGGGATGGGATTTTACCTCGGTGGCTGAAGTTTCTGGGGACAGGTTCAGGATCGGAAGATGAACCCCGTATTGCGACGGTGGTTACATTGGGCTTAGTTTTAGTCGCCGTCGCCGTGGGGGATCTTAACTTAATTGCCCCGGTTTTGAGTATGTTCTTTCTCACCACCTATTTGGTGTTGAATGTAGCAGCGGGGATTGAAACCTTTTTACGTAGCCCCTCCTTTCGCCCCTCCTTCCGGGTGCATTGGTCTATATCCCTACTAGGGGCGATAGGCTGTTTGTGGGTGATGTTCTTACTCAATGCCATGGCGACGTTCATGGCAGCGATTATTGTATTGAGTGTTTATATTTGGTTAGAACGGCGGGAATTAGAAAGTGCTTGGGGTGATGTGCGTCAGGGAATCTGGATGGCGCTGGTACGCACGGGAATTACTCGCCTGGAGTATACCCCCGATACCAAAAACTGGCGTCCTCATATTCTGGTATTTTCTGGGGCGCCGACTCGTCGTTGGCATTTGGTCGAATTTGCGGCAAACTTAACCCACAAACGCAGCTTATTTACCGTCGCCAGTGTGATTCCTAGTGGTTCCCGTGATCCAGCCAAGCAACTGGAAATGGAAGCCACGATTCGGGAGTATTTAGAGAAGCGGGGGGTGCAAGGGTTAGCCCGTTTAATTTCCGCCCCTGATCCGTTTATTGGTGCAGAACGATTAGTGGAGGCGTATGGAATTGGTCCATTAGTTCCCAATACGATTCTGTTAGGCGATAGTGAGGAACCCACTCGTCGCGGTAGTTATTGCCAGATGATCGCCAACCTACACCAAGCCCGCCGCAATGTGGTGATATTACGGGATGTAGAGGAACGGGGATTTGGTCGGCGTCAGCGGATTGATCTGTGGTGGGGCGGTTTACAGGCAAATGGCGGTTTAATGTTAATTTTGGCGTACCTGTTGCGGACGAGTATGGAATGGCGCGGTGCGGAAATTAACCTTAAATTGGTCGTCGCTAATGCAGCCGCCGCCAAAGCGACGCGGACGAATCTGGAAAACTTAACTCAACAACTACGGATTGGGGCGCGATCGCAAGTGCTGGAGGCGAAGGGACGCCCCTTTCCCGAAATCCTGCGCCGTTCTTCCCAAAGTGCGGATTTAGTGTTCTTGGGTATGGCGAAACCCATGGATGATTACACCAGTTATTACGAACGCTTGCAAGATTTGGCGACGGGATTACCAACGACAGTATTTGTTTTAGCCGAACCCGATTTTGCCTTCTCGGAAGTGTTACAGGAAGGCGTGTAGGGGTTGGGTGACCACTTAAGCGCCAAAAGCAGGGGGAGCAGGGGGAGCAGGGGGAGCAGGGGAATGCTCTTGCGGATTGCTCTTTCTCCTGTAATACCAAATCCGGGTTAGCTGCCCCTGTTATAACTCAGTCCGCGCAGGCGGACTTTGTTTGTGTAGCCGCGATTTCAATCGCCTTGCGCCCTTTGCTTTATGAAGTTTTGTTTTTTAGGATAAATTGGGGTTTTTATAGGCAATTCTCTCGCCAAACGCTTCAACCCCCTAAATTAACCTAATTCGTTCTCGCCAGACGTCAGAAAAGTCCAATACTACAACCATACCCCAATCACCCAATTTCATGACTTCGCGCCGATAGTTCCAAAACCGATAGACTAAAGGCGTCAACTCTTATAGTTCGGTGCTACCCATAAAATGCAACTTTCCCATGCCGATCAACCCAACAATCCCCCGCCAGCCTTCGCCAATACCGCCTTTGATGTCGTCGCCATCGCCGCATCCGCAGGAGGGCTAAAGGCGCTATCTCAAGTTTTATCCGATCTACCGACTGACTTTCCGGCGGCGGTTCTAGTCTTGCAGCATCTTGAGCGCACTCACCCTTCTCTAATGGCAGAGATACTCCGCAGGCGTATTTCTTTGCCGATTAAGCAGACGGAGGAAGGAGACAACCTAAGTCCGGGACAGGTCTATATTGCCCAACCTAATTATCATGTTTTGGTAAACTCTGATGGTACCCTTTCCTTAACTCAGTCGTCCACCGTTAATTTTGTCCGTCCCTCGGCAGATGTACTGTTTGAGTCCCTGGCAAAAAGTTATCGAGATCGGGCAATCGCTGTAGTGTTGACAGGGACAGGGAAAGATGGCAAACAAGGAGTACAGGCGATCGCGAAAATGGGTGGTATGGTGATCAGCCAAGATCAAGAAACGGCGGAACACTTTGGTATGCCCAGTTCTGCCATTGATACCGGGATAGTTAATTTAATTTTACCCTTACCGGAAATTGCCGAAACACTCATCCGACTCGTACAAGAAGGCGGAGGCTAAAAGGCTCCAGGGTAGAAGGCTTTAAAATTTAGGGCATTTGCTTTTTAGTTTTTATTTTTTACTATTGCCTTTATAAAATTAATAATTATCAATTATCAATTAATAATTATCAATTAATGAAAAATAACGAAGAACATGAACAAAATCGAATCTTTGAAGCCCTACTGGAGTATCTAAAAGAAACACGCGGCTTTGATTTTACAGGCTACAAACGCTCCACGCTCAAGCGGCGGGTAACCAAACGAATGCAGTCTCACCAAATCGATAACTTTGGTGACTATCTAGACTACCTGGAAGTTCATCCCGAAGAATTTGAGCCGCTGTTCAACACGATTTTAATCAACGTTACCGGATTTTTTCGAGATCCTGAAGCCTGGAACTATCTACAAAATCAAACCCTGCCGCAACTGTTGCAGCAAAAGGATAAGCAAGATTCAATCCGCGTCTGGAGTGCTGGTTGTGCCTCTGGAGAAGAAGCTTATTCTATCGCTATTCTTTTGGTAGAAATTCTGGGTTTTGAACAATTTCGCCAGCGAGTTAAAATTTATGCCACCGATGTAGACGAAGAAGCCTTAACTCAAGCTCGTTGGGCACGCTATGATGCCAAAGCCTTAGAACAGCTTTCCGATGAATGGCGACAGCGCTATTTTGAAAAAGTTGGCAATCACTATATTTTCCGGTCTGATATACGCCGTATGGTGATTTTTGGTCGGAATGATTTGGTTCAAAATGCGCCAATTTCCCGACTGGATTTGCTGATTTGCCGTAACACGCTGATGTACTTTAATGCGGAAACTCAGAAACGGATTTTGGTACGGTTTAACTTTGCTGTGAATGACAACGGCGCTCTATTTTTAGGCAAAGCGGAGATGCTGCTAACCAATAGCAACCTGTTTAGACCCTTGAGTTTACAGCACCGTATCTTTACCAAAGTACCAAAACCGAAACTGAACGATCGCCTGCTGGTATTCGCTCAATCTGGGAATGAAGAAGCAAGTATCCGTCTGTCTGAGCGGTTGCGCCTGCGAGAAGCGGCGTTTAACTCCTCACCCGTAGCTCAAATTGTTGTCGATGCCAGTGGCTACTTGGTTTTGGCAAATATGAACGCCCGGTCGATGTTTGATATCAAGCGGCAAGATATTGGCAAACTGTTTCGAGACTTGGAACTTTCCTACCGTCCTCTAGAACTCCGGTCTATCATCGATGATGTCTATCGCGATCGCACCTCGATTTTGATTAACGATGTGGTGCGGGATCACTCAGATACGACTCAATATTTGGATGTGCAAATTACCCCGTTACAGGAAAACGACAATAGTGTTCAGTTGCTGGGAGTGAGTATTTCATTTAATGATGTCACTAGCTACAACCAATTGCAAAATAAATTTAAAGCGTCAACCCAAGAACTGGAGACGGTGAATGAGGAACTTCAGTCGAGTAATGAGGAACTAGAAACCACGAACGAGGAACTGCAATCGACGAATGAGGAATTGGAAACCACGAACGAGGAACTGCAATCGACGAACGAAGAACTGGAGACGATGAATGACGAACTTGAGTCTACGAATGAAGAATTGCGGACAATGAATGAAGAATTGCGCTTGCGGACTGAGGAAGTCAACCAAGCCAATACTTTTTTAACGTCAATTCTGGAAAGTTTCCAAACTGGGGTGATTATTGTAGACCGCGAATTCAATATTATCCGTTGGAATCAAGACGCCGAGGAACTTTGGGGAGTAAGCAGTGACGAGGTACAAAACAAATCCTTACTGAGTTTAGATATTGGTTTACCTGTGGATCAGTTGCTCGAACCTATCCGTAAATGTTTTCAGGGTGAGGAAAATCACCAGATAATAACCGTGGATGCGATTAATCGCCGAGGTCAGTCCATTCAATGTCGGGTTACGCTTCAAAGCTTGAAAGGAGTAGAAGAAGCACAATCATACGGAACGATTATACTGATGGAAGAAGTGGAGAATCAAGGAGATGGGTGAGGGAACAGTAAACAGTAAACAGTGAACAGTTAACAGTAAACAGTGAACAGTAAACAGTGAACAGTGAACAGTTAACAGTTAACAGTTAACAGTGAACAGTGAACAGGTAAGGTAGAGTTTTGAATTAACTTACTCATCTTCCCTATCTCCCGATAACTGATAACTGATAACTGATAACTGATAACTGATAACTGATAACTGATAACTGATAACTGATAACTGATAAC
>NZ_JBKHUP010000182.1:0-9474 GCF_046565525.1 Coleofasciculus sp.
TTGTCAGGATAGATTAGACTCGCAACTAAAGTTGCTCTGCTGAACGCAACGCTTAAGTTTCATCCCCTGGTTAAAACGCCGTCGTTTTCACCATCGCTATCTTATAATTTTCTCTTGTGCTACTTTTCTCCCCTGCTATCCTTTTCCCCTGCTACGGAACAGAATATTTTATTGAGTCAAGCCATGTTCAAGCGCATAACGGACTAACTCGGTACGGCTATTAGTTCCGGTTTTGCTAAACAAGCGACTGACATATTTCTCCACATTGCGGACGCTGGTTTCCAGACGGCGAGCAATTTCTTTATTCATCAGCCCTTGGGCGACCAAATCCAAGACACTTTGCTCGCGTGGCGTAAAGTCGATGCGGATAGGCGGAGGGGTTTGTGAAATATTGCCCCGTTGAGCCAACATTTCCCGAATCGCGGTCAGCTCTTTCTCGATATTCCCTAAATCTGCTGTACCCGCTGTTTCCTGAGCAGTAGCCGCACGACGTTCTAGCAAATTCTCCACCATGGCGACCAATTCATCCGTATCAAAGGGTTTAGACAGATAGTAATCACAACCTGCCTGATAGCCTTGAATTCGGTCTGTGGTCATCCCTCTAGCCGTGAGAAATATCACCGGCAGTGATTTGAAGCGAGGGTCTTCTCGCAGCTTCTTGAGAAACTGATACCCATCGACTTGAGGCATCATAACGTCGGTAATTACCAGATCGGGAGTTTTTTGTTGCAACATTTGCCATGCATCATTGGCATTACTGGCAACATCGACGGTAAAACCACCCACCTCTTCTAAATAGGCTGGGACTGATTCCCGAATCCCCGGTTCGTCATCGACCAGTAACAGTTGTGCTGACATCTCTCACTTCCTTTACCCTTACTTCTCCTAATTTAATGGAAAATGGGCATCAACGGAGTAGAACTGACAAGCTCAACCGAATAGTTGCTCACAACCCCTACCTCAAATTATTACTCCAGTCGGGGTAGAAGGCTTGAAGTGCTTCTATTCCCGCCGTTTTTCGTGTTTTTCTTTCCCAAAAGAGAGTTAACTTTCTCCCTTACCCTCTTGAAAAGATTTCCACACAAGCGGACACTAAGACTTGAGAGTCTATCGGCATTCCAGAGGTGTTTCGTGAAAAGAGTATTAGGTATCATTCTCGGAGGTGGCGCGGGCACCCGCCTTTATCCATTGACCAAGTTGCGGGCTAAACCGGCTGTTCCCTTGGCGGGTAAATACCGCCTGATTGACATTCCGGTCAGTAACTGCATCAACTCCGAGATCTATCAAATTTACGTTCTTACCCAATTTAACTCAGCATCCTTAAATCGGCATATTGCCCGCGCTTATAACTTTGCTGGCTTTACCGATGGGTTTGTGGAAGTCCTTGCTGCCCAACAAACCGCTGAAAATCCAAGCTGGTTTCAGGGAACAGCAGACGCAGTTCGTCAATACTTGTGGCTACTAGAGGAGTGGGATGTTGATGAATACATCATTCTATCCGGCGACCATCTCTATCGGATGGACTATCGCCATTTCGTGGAACACCACCGCAAAACTAAAGCCGATATCACCCTTTCTGTGGTGCCCATCGGTGAGAAACTGGCAAGCAGTTTTGGTTTGATGAAAATTGATCACACGGGCAGGGTGATTGATTTCAGTGAAAAACCCAAAGGTGATGCCCTCAAGCAAATGCAGGTGGATACGACGGTTTTAGGGTTGAAACCAGACGAGGCAAAGGAAAAACCCTATATTGCCTCGATGGGAATTTACGTCTTTAGCAAAGAGGCGTTGATCAAGTTGTTGCAAGCCAACCTGGAACAGACCGACTTTGGTAAAGAAATAATCCCCGGAGCATCGGCGGATCATAACGTTCAAGCCTACTTGTTCAACGACTATTGGGAAGACATTGGTACCATTGAAGCGTTCTATGAAGCCAATCTAGCCTTAACTCGGCAACCCCAGCCGCCCTTTAGCTTCTATGACAAAGAGGCACCGATTTATACTCGCGCCCGTTATTTGCCTCCGACCAAACTTTTGGATAGTCATGTGACGCAATCGATTATTGGAGAAGGCTGTATTCTCAAAGATTGTCGTATCCATCACTCGGTGTTGGGAGTTCGCTCTCGCATTGAAGCCGGTTGTGTGATTGAAGATACTCTGATCATGGGAAGTGACTTCTACGAACCCTTTGCCGAACGTAAATCAGGTGTAGAGACTGGACGTGTGCCCTTAGGGATTGGTGAAGGAACCACGGTTCGCCGTGCCATCATTGACAAAAACGCTCGCATTGGTCAGGATGTTCAGATTGTGAACAAAGATCGAGTCGAGGAAGCCGAACGTGAAAAACAAGGCTTTTTGATCCGCAATGGCATTGTCGTTGTTCTCAAAAATGCTGTAATTCCCGATGGAACCGTCATTTAGGTCTTTCTAGGGAAATGGGGACGGTAAAGTTGTCAATGACTGCCGCTTAATTCGTTGAAGCGGCAGCTTGGAAGAATCAGATTCCAACGTAAGCATTGTCTACCGCATGAGTTTCTAGATGGTACGCACCTCCGGATGTTTTCCTAGTTCGGAAATACTGCAAGACCTCTGATTGGGTCGCCTTAAGAGGGGACATCTTTCTAGAAATGGCGGTAAGGAACTAGTCACATTCATTGGATTATCTCCAAAATGCACAGTTCGGACTTCGGCTTACTTCGTTGAGGTTCCGAGGAGGGACAGCGAACTCGTTGAGGGAAATAGGGGCGGGGAGAGACTATTATCGTGTTTTTCCCGCCCTGATGTGACTCGCGCCCGCCCCTACAACTGTATTCCCTATAACTGGATAGGGGGAAATCCACACTCGTTGAGTCAGCCAAAGCTGAGCTAATTTTTAGATTAGCTACTATCCACAACTAATGTGGGTAAGCAACGGTTTAGGGAAAGTGGCATGATGGAGAAAAATGCCATGGCTTCTCTATTGGAGGCTTCAGGTGTGGAAATTGCGATCGCGTGAGTGAGAAAGATCCGAACTTAAACCCAGGCTGAGGTTTGTTACTCTAGCTTTGAGGTAGAGAACTATTAGCCCAGTTTATCGATTAAATCCTTGGAGTAGAGGAGAAACCCTTCATGGCTGCAACTGACTTTAAAGACTACTATGCCGTCCTGGGAGTTAGCAAGACGGCTAGTGCGGATGAAATTAAAAAGAGTTTTCGACGTCTGGCGCGGAAGTACCACCCAGACATGAACCCGGGTGACAAACAAGCTGAGGCTCAATTTAAAGAAGTTAACGAAGCCTACGAAGTCTTGTCTGACCCCGAAAAACGCAAGAAATACGATCAGTTTGGTCAGTACTGGAAGCAAGCAGGAGTTGGTGGGTATCCTGGAGCCGGGGGTGCTAATGTTGATTTCGGTAATTTTGATTTTGGTCAATATGGTAGTTTTGACGAGTTTATTAACGAACTTCTAGGGCGCTTTAATACAGCCGCTACAGGTACGCCAGGAGGTACGGGAACTCGCCGGACGTACACCTATCGCTCTACTCCGGGCGGAGCAACGGGTTCGGGTTTTAATGACTTTACCGGTGGCTTTGGTGGCTTTAATGATTTCTCTGGCTATGAAAATGGCAAAGCAGCAGCTGGGACTGATCGGGAAGCAACAATTACGTTGAGCTGGTCTGATGCTTTCCAGGGTACGCAAAAACGGATTAATTTGGGCAGTGAAGTCATCGAAGTGCGGATTCCGCCCGGTGCTAAACCAGGGAGTCGTGTTCGTGTTCGAGGCAAGGGTCAAGTGAGCCCTTACAACCAGCAACGCGGTGATTTGTACTTGATTGTAGACTTAAAACCTCATGCCTTCTTCCAGTTCGAGGGCGGTAATCTTCTGTGTGAAGTGCCAGTGATGCCCGATGAGGCAGTATTGGGCGCTACTATTGAGGTGCCGACTCCTGATGGGAAGGTCAGTGTTAATGTGCCAGCCGGGATTCGTTCGGGTCAATCTTTACGCTTGCGCGGTAAAGGCTGGACTCAACCTAAAGGTGGACGCGGTGACCAACTGGTGCGGATTATCATTGCTACACCAAAAGATATCACACCAGTTGAGCGAGAGTACTATGAAAAAATCCGGGCAAGCCGTCATTTTGATCCCCGCAGCTATTTGTCTCAGGTAAGTCTTTAGAGGGTGCAGGGAGAGTTTTGAGTTTTGAGTTTTGAGTTGTGATCCTTCATTACCTTCAAGGGCATGGCGCCTCTCGTATGTAGGAGCTCTTTTCACTATTTTTATCTCACAAAAGATGCGGCTAAACCCGCCCTGAGTGTTCCATACGTAGCATTCTACGTCTGGAACACATCATCTCCCTCATCTCCGGAGTCCACCCAGGAAATCTGAAGAAAGATATGGGTAATACAGAGTTTTAGGGTACAGGGATGCAGGGTGCATCCTATTGTTTTTTTTGTAAAGATAAATAAACTTAACCCGATAGTAAATCAAAATAAGTAACGGCTTTATAACGTTTTTTAAAGTTATTCGTGGATTCAGTCACAATAGTGGGAAATTTATATTAGCTTATGATTAGATAGCTCAAAAACTGCATGTGTTGTCATATTATGTCCAATTGAACCTGTGAATCAAGGACAGACGCAGGAGTTGGGAGAGACGGAAACAAGCCGTGTTTTTTTATTGGCAAAGTTTGACATGATATAACAACCAAGTTCAGTACATCTGGGAAAAAGAGTAGAGATAAATGGCGAGCGATAGCCAGATTAGAACAATCGCCTCACCACAGCTTCCGTGAAAACAGGGGGAAATTTGATTCAACGCTAGCCCAGAATTTGATGTGAGCGAATGAGGCTGACCCTTGTTTTAAACTCCCATCAAGTTTAAATATTTTTTACAGTCATTCCTCTAAATCCGAAAAATAAATAATAACTTGAGGGTTATGATCGAGAAAATGCCTCAATTTATCATCGAATTGGCATGAGTCAACTTATGAAAAAGTTCGATTTGAAAAAGTCCCAATGGATGAACAGTGCCAGAAAAAACTATCAGCCTGAAAAATTATCATGGACAGGCAATAGTCCGGAGCAACTAAAATGGATGCGGATATTGTATGAGACCCTTCCATGCATTTATTTAACCCTGAATTTTGATGGGGTGATTTTGGATGTAAGTCAGTTCGGTGCAGCATACTTGGGGTATGATTTTTGGGAATTAGTGCAAAAGCCAATTCATCGGCTTTTCGAGCAAGACAGCCAATGCCAGTATCAAGCTTTATTGAGTAATCTAAGTAAACATCCCACTGAAATTCATCATTGGGAAACTCGGTTGATTGGTAAAGATGGCAGGATTGTTTGGGTTAAGGCAAGAACCCGTTTGCTCCCGATAACCGCCTCTAATTCGATCATCAGTCTCGTTTGTGAAGATATGACGACGGCTAAGTCACAAGCATTGCTCCCAACTCCTCTGAGCAATAATAATGAAGCTTTTTTAATCACCAATGACAAGGGTATTTTTACCTATATTTGTCCTCAGGTCACCTCTATTTTTGGCTATTCTTTGTCTGAAGTCCGCGCTCTGGGTAATATTACTAAACTGCTGGGCAACCTGCCCTTGAATTGGCAAGCTTTAGCGGCTGCAGGGAAGGTTCGTAATATTGAGCTAGAAATTACCGATAAGACAGGCAAACCTCATACTTTAGTCGTTAATGTAAAGCAGGTTTCTATTCAGGGAGGGACAATACTTTATCGTTTGCGTGATATCACAAATCACCAGTCTATTGAAGACAAATGGCAACCAAAAGCTGATCAGTTGGCGGATGGAGTAGCCGTTCCGACTATGGAACAACAGAGTGATAACCAATACACCCAAGACATTCTCCAAGAGAGTGAAGCCCGATTCCGCACCATGGCAGATAGCGCCCCTGTGCTGTTATGGATGTCCGGTACAGATGGGTTATGTACGTTTTTTAATCAAGGCTGGTTAAAATTTACCGGACGTAGTCTGGAGCAAGAATTGGGTAATGGTTGGGCGGAGGGGGTGCATTCCGATGACAAGTCAAGCTTAGAGACGTATCAGGAGGCGTTTAATGCTCGTCAAGGGTTTCGGATGGAATATCGCCTACGACGAGCAGATGGAGACTATCGCTGGATTTTAAATACAGGAACGCCACGATTTACCCCCAGTGGTCAGTTTTTAGGCTATATCGGCTCTTGCATCGATATTAGTGATCGCAAACAAACCGAAACAGCTGTGCAACAGCAATATCTGCGAGAGCGGTTAATTGGTGCGATCGCGCAACGGATTCACTATTCCTTAGACTTAGACGAGATTCTCAATACCACCGTCGCCGAAGTGCGGCAAATTTTGGCGTGCGATCGCGTACTTGTCTTTCGCCTCTATGAAGATGGGAGTGGTGTGGTAGAGGTTGAATCCGTGGGTTCTCAGTGGAAACCCATTTCCGGAACTGTGATCAACGATCGCTACTTTGCCGAGGACTATATCCATCTTTACCAAAAAGGGCGCGTCCAATCCGTCGAAGATATCTATAATGCTGGGTTAACCGACTGTCATATTGAATTACTCGCTCAATTCCAAGTGAGAGCAAACCTGGTTATCCCTATTGTCCATGAGGAACGCTTGTGGGGATTACTTGTGGCTCAACAGTGCCAAACACCACGAAAATGGCAACCGTGGGAAATTGAGTTGCTGCAAAATCTTTCCACTCATACGGCAGTTGCCATTCAACAATCAGAACTCTATCAGCAAGCCCAAACCGAAATCCACCAACGCCAGCAAGCAGAAGCCACGTTGCGACAACAGGTTCAGCGAGAGCAGTTAATCAGCGCAATTACTCAACGCATTCGTCAGTCGCTGAACTTAGAGGACATTCTCGAACGCACCGTGGCGGAAGTACGCCAGGTTCTGCAAACGGATCGGGTGATTATTTTGCGCTTCAATCCCGACTGGAGTGGCAAGGTGGTTGTCGAATCCGTAGATTCACGCTGGTGTTCGATTTTAGGCAACCAGATTTATGACCCCTGTTTTGAGAAAAACTACCTCTCACTCTACCAACAAGGTCGAGTGAGAACCCTGGATGATATCTATGGGGCTAATCTGAGCCAGTGTTATATTAACTTACTCGCCAAATACCAGGTACGGGCTAACCTGGTTGTGCCAATTGTCCACAGTGAAAAACTACTACCCATCCCACAATCCCAACTCAATGTCTTAACAGCAACTCAAAGCCCAACGCGCTTGTG
This sequence comes from Coleofasciculus sp., assembly GCF_046565525.1. NCBI lineage: Bacteria > Bacillati > Cyanobacteriota > Cyanophyceae > Coleofasciculales > Coleofasciculaceae > Coleofasciculus > Coleofasciculus sp. The sequence continues at coordinate 7,236 of NZ_JBKHUP010000182.1, forward strand.
GGGACTGCTGATTGCTCATCACTGTAATGCACCCCGGAAATGGCAATCCTTTGAGATTGACTTACTCGACGGGTTAGCTTCTCAAGTTGCTATTGCCATTCAACAAAGCCAACTTTACGAACAGGCAAAATCTCTGTTCTGGCGAGAGCGAGTCCTTAATCAAGTCACTCAAGCCATCCGCTGTTCATTGGACTTAACCACAGTTTTTGAGACAACCGTCCGCGAGATTGGCGAGCTATTACCCGTTGATCGTGCCCAAATTGTACAATATTTGCCAGAGAGCCAGTGTTGGTTATCCGTGGCAGAATATCGCCGCTCTCCAGAGGATCTCAGTACTCTGGGACTGGAAATTCCGGATCAAAATCATCCCCTAGCTGAACGGCTCAAGCAATTAGAAATTATTAGGGAGGATAGGAGTACATTTAGCCAAGGCTTAGCTGAAGACTTGCCGGGAGCTTGGTTATGGGTTCCCTTGCACTTCAATTCTCAGATATTAGGGAGTTTAGCCTTAGGTAAAACCAGTCATCCCGACTCCTGGCAAAACTCAGAGGTAGAATTAATCGCCGCCATTGCCGACCAAGTCGCGATCGCGATCGGTCAAAGTCAACTGTACCATCAGGCTCAGTATCACCTCAAACGAGAACAAGCGATCAATCACCTAACTCACGCGATTCGTTGCTCACTCGACTTAGAAACGATTTTTTCTACCGCTACCCAGGAAATTGAGAGCCTTTTGCAAGTGGATCGCGCTCAAATTATCCAGTATATTCCCGAACGCCAACTCTGGGTAAATGTAGCGGAGTCGTGTCGCGATGAATGTTTGCCCAAAGTCTTGGGTGTAGAAATTCCCGATGAAAATAACCCCTTGGCTGAACGACTCAAAGGCTTAGAAGTGGTGCGGATTAACGATACCCGCTGTTTGGCAGACACAACCAATACAGCCGTCGCGCAACAGTTTCCTGGGGCGTGGTTGTTGGTTCCCCTGCACTGTGGTAACTCAGTTTGGGGCGCTTTAGGACTGATGATGGATAATCGAACCTACGATTGGCAAAACGCCGAGGTAGAGTTAATGTGTACCATCGCCGATCAATTAGCGATCGCACTCCAACAAGCGGAACTCTATGAACAAAGTCGCACGGCGGAAGCTAAAGCCTTAACCCACGCCCAACAGCTTGAGCAAACCGTCGTCAAACTCCAGAAAACCCAAGCGCAGTTGGTGCAAAGTGAAAAAATGTCCAGCTTAGGACAGTTAGTCGCCGGCGTTGCCCATGAAATCAATAATCCGGTTAACTTTATTTATGGTAATTTAGTCCACGCCAGTGACTATGCCACCGATCTGTTGGGTTTAATCGAACTCTATCAACAGCAATATCCCCAGATCACGCCAGAAATCCAGTCAGAAATCGAAGCCATCGATCTGGAATTTTTGGTGGAAGACTTGCCCAAACTTCTGGATTCCATGAAAGTTGGAGCGGAGCGGATTTGTGAAATTGTCTACTCCCTGCGGAATTTTTCCCGTATCGCTGAAGCCGATATGAAAGCCGTAGATATTCATGAGGGCATTAATAGTACCCTGATGATTCTGCGAAACCGACTCAAAGCACGGGGTGATAATCCTGGTATTCAGGTGATTCAAGAATACGGTAATCTGCCGCAGGTTGAATGTTACGCGGGACAAATGAATCAAGTGTTTATGAATTTGCTAGTCAATGCCATTGATGCCATTGATGAGCAAAATAAAAATCGGTCACGGGACGATATTAAAGCCAATCCTAGTACAATTCGAGTGCAGACTGAACTCTTAGATAACCAAGCGGTGGCGATCCGAATTATCGATAATGGTCCCGGAATGACGGAGGAGGTTAAGCAACAGCTATTTCATCCTTTCTTTACGACTAAACCGGTGGGGACGGGGACAGGTTTAGGATTATCGATTAGCTATCAAATTGTAGTTGAAAAACATAACGGTCGGCTTTTGTGTCAGAGTAAGTTAGGACAGGGAACAGAGTTTGTGGTTCAGATTCCAGTGCGTCAACATCTGGGTAAGGGTTGATACGAGTTGCGCTCAAACATAGTAGAAAAGCAGGGGAGGCAGGGGAGGCAGGGGGAGCTGGGGGAGCAGGGGGAGCTGGGGGAGCAGGGGAGGCAGGGGAAGCAGGGGGAGCAGGGGAAGCGGGGGGGGGGGGGGTAGCAGGGGAAGGGGTTGGAGAGGGGGAAGGGGGGGGAGACGGGGGCGGAG
>NZ_JBKHUP010000183.1:0-9266 GCF_046565525.1 Coleofasciculus sp.
ATCAGTAATCAAGGAAATTATCCTAAGTAAGAGCAAAAGTCCTGTAGGGGTTAAAGCAAGCCTCAAGCAACTAAAGAAACGGATGCGATCGCGCCTTAATTGAAAGGATTCGGATAACGTAGAATTGAGGCGAAAACCCACTAAATTATCTCAGGTTTGGGGAAAAGAATCCTATTTGAGGGATTGACAAAGATAGTGGTTTAATTTTATGATTACTTCATAATGGGAAAATGTGCCGACATATAGGGTAAGATGTCAGATTATTATCTCATCAGTAATCAAGGAAATTATCCTAAGTAAGAGCAAAAGTCCTGTAGGGGTTAAAGCAAGCCTCAAGCAACTAAAGAAACGGATGCGATCGCGCATTAATTAAAGGGATTCAGATACCGTAGTCACACCACCGGTAGGGACACGGCAATGCCGTGTCCCTACCCGAACCCGCAATTTTCACAGTAGAATGTTCCTTTCGATAATGGCATTCACAGAGAATTGCGATGACGAACAGTTGATTGCAGCAAAAAACCCACCCCCATAAGTAGTAGTGGGATGGAAAACGCCGGTTCTGGAACAGATAGAGGTTCTACACCCGCATCTTGGAGTGCCTCGTATGCATAGTTTCCCCATAAAGCATGGGTTTTAGCCGTTGGATGGATGTCATCCCAGAATAAGTACTCGTCGGGGTTAGAACATACACCCAATTCAGTGAAGCAAAAGTCAGTCACATTGGTAAAACCAAATTCATCAGGCTGGGTGATAACCTCTTGAAACAGAGACGCCAGATCAGCCGATATGATATTTATATCATCATAGGCGAGACGCAAATCATCGAACATTGTCGTTAAACCCGCGTTATGTTCCGCACTCACTTGGGTGAGTTCCGCTTCCTCTCCCTGAATAATCCCTCGGGGCGTTTTGCCCAAATCGGGCAAGTTAGGAATGAAGAAATGACGAGCGCCAGCTTCCGCTAAAGCCGTCACCCCAGTGAATAAGTTGTTAATGGGTTCAGCACTATCACGCAGCCCGCCCTTGTTGTAATCATTATTACCAGCCCAGACAATATAAAGGGCGTCAGGATTAGCCGATGTTTGAGCGACATTTAGGTCATTAATAAAACCATTAATCTCGGTGAGAACTCCTACGCCTAACTCAGGAGAGACATTACCCAATCCTGTCTGAGCGCCACCAAAGGCAAAATTAACACTATTCGTTGCGGTAGCACCACCGAAGTTAAAGTTTACCTCTGGTGGGGTTGATGGAATGATTGGCTCTCCCACTGTTAATTCAGTCGATGGAATCAAATCAACGCCCAATTGGGATGTGAGAATGTCTATCCAGTTGTAGCCATTAGAAAAACGTCCTTCAAAATAAGGTGGAGTGGGGGTAATCGGTACGGGGAAACCTAATGAGTGGGCAGCTGAACTCACATTGAAGACATTGCCTGAATCAGCGGAGCTATCGCTAAACACATAAATCTGATTGAATTGGATTGCCTCAGCACTTAGCGGGTAGATTAAGGATAAAAAGGATAATCCGGTGGCTATTGCCGTTATTTTGCTCATTTTAATTTTGCACTCCTGTATTTGATTGCCGAAAGAATTGATAATTAAAGATCAGCGCGATCGCGAAATCACCGATTGACGCCATGACTCTTATACACCTAATCACCAGGGAATGCTCTGATAAACAAGGATATTTATTGATTCTTAATTTTATTTTCTTTTATAAAATTTTATCGTTGTAATCACTCATTAAGTGTGTTTTAATGTAACAACGTCGCCAACTTAGTTGGGGAAAGGAAGGGTAAACTCAAAGGTTGATCCAACTCCGGGCGCACTGGTAACGCTAATTTGTCCCCCGTGAGCATTGATAATTTGCCGACATACATATAAACCCAAACCAATACCCGTCAAGTGCTGAGAATGCAATCCCCGAACATAGAGTTTAAACAAGCGATCGCACTGCTGTTGGCTCATCCCTACCCCGTCATCGGCGATCGCACAATAGAGTCTATCCCCCTCAACCCTTACTGTCAGCGTAATCTGCACCCCCGGTAGATTATGTTTAAGGGCATTCGTCAATAGATGCTGGAAAACACACCGCAGTTGAGTTGGATCAGCTTTAACAGGGGGTAAATTTGGGGGAATAGCCAGAGTTAATTTGGCTTGGTTACTGGTTAATAACCGCTGCAAATCAGCCAGGATTTGGCTGAGGAGTTCATTTAAGCACAAGGGTTGACAGTGCAGCTCAATTTTGAGCCCTTGGTTAAAATGATCTTCAGATAAGGCATTGATCAACGTCAATTGGCGATCGCTATTTTCAATCAGCCGCTCCAGAATTCGGCGCGGGAGAGCCACGGTTTCCCCAGGGCAGTTTTGCGTTCCCTTCAACATCAGAATTAAGCCCATCATTGACGTTCGCAGATCATGAGACACGGCTTGTAAAAACACATCTTTAAGTTCATAAAGCCGTTGCAGCTCCTGCATTTTTTCCTCAAGTTGCAGAGTGCGTTCTGCCACTTGACTTTCCAGGTTACTATTGAGATCTTGTACTTGTTGGTAAAGTTGAGCTTGTTGCAGGGCAATGGTAACTTGAACCGCTAATCGCCTCAACCAATCCACCTCAAAAGATTTCCAGTGACGGGGATGATGGCATTGATGAACCGCTAATAATCCAAAAAGTTGATCATCGAGAATTAAAGGAATTGCCAGGGTAGCTTTAATCTGATAGCACCGATAAAACTCTTTGAGATAGGGAGTCACATTAACCTGATCGGTATTATCCCGGATTAAAATTTGACGCTGACTAAACAATTCCTGGGTTTCTTTTAACAGTTTCTCTGAGGGTTTCCATCCCAACATGGATTTATAAGCAGAGGCGACGGATTCGGCAGCAATTTTACTGTAGTTATTTTCATCCAGGTAACTGATATAGACGCGATCTGCCTGTAATAACTGGCATACTTCCACAACAGTAGTTTGGAAAATTTGGTCTAAATCTAAGGATTGACGAATCCGTAGGGCAATCTCGGCTAACAAGCGATCGCGTTCTAAAGTAGCGCGGAGTCGAGCTTCTGCCTGTTGACGCTCCGACATGGCGGCGGCTAAAACGAAAGCGGTTACTGTCACCACCGCCAGAAAAGTTTGTAGCAGTAGGATTGCTCCTTGGGTACTTCCCGTCTTCACCACAAAAGGTCCGATTCCCTGGATAGCTCCGCCAATTGCCATTCCCGAAACAACGACACTGGCAAAAACAGCACCCCACACCCGAAATCGCAGCGCCGCCCAAGCGACAAAGGGAAAAGGCAAATATTCCAGGGGGTAGTCGGAGAGGGCAAAAATGGTTCGAGACTGGAAAACCAGCCAACTGAACATCCACAGTAAAGCCCCACACAAGACGGCTTCTAAAATCGTATGGGGTGGATAATTTTGCCGCAACATTCCCTGGGGGAATCCTTGGGCAATTAATAGTAGTAAGGGAGTAAAAACTAAGATTCCCATACTGTCCCCCAACCAAAGAGTGCCCCAATTCAGTCCAAATTGATGCCACGGGATGAAACCCACCCAGCAATTCACTACTGTACTAATAGTGGCGTTAATTGAAGGGGCAATAAGCGCACCGACGATAATTAGGGCAAATGCATCCTTGAGGCGTTCTAGCGTCGGGTTAAAATCCAGGCGACGTAATCCCATCGCACCGATAACAGCTTGTAACGTGCAGCCAATAACTGAACCCAGGGACACCAAAAATGAAGCACCCAGGGACAGATTTAACCAGAATGCACCAATCGCCACACCAATCCACAGCCGTTTCCCCTCCAAGAAGAGCACAGCCAGAGCAATCCCCGCACTAACCCACACCGGAGACGCCTCAGCGCCCAATCCCAACCACAATAGGGTAAAATGAGCGCTACCCATATAGGCGATCGCGACTAGAGCAACTGTGATTAGGTATCGCCAGAAACGTTTCTGACTCCCAGGAAATATGGACAAAATTAAATCTTCACCGTAACTAATATTCAAGATTTCATGACTCAAAACAATCGGCTTCCATCAACAGGATGCCCAAAGTTATCAAAACTTAACATCCCCTAGGTGGATGAGTTTTGAGTTTTGACCCTTCACTTCGCTCATAGAGCATGGCGCGTTTGTAGGCGCGGGTTTTACTCTTATCCTTTCTTACCTCACAACAGATGTGACTCGCGCCCACCCTGATGATTTGAATTTTGACTTTTGACTTTTGACTATTCCTGTTTAACAGATACATTTAACCCGGAAAAATCTGGCAATTGCCGGAAGTTTCTTTGTATGGCACAATCTGGAATGAGGCGATCACGCCAGATGTGGAGGCATCTCTCAAAGCCTTCAACAAAATGTTGAAAGCGCCATTGATATCACGCCCAATTGTGTGACCACAGGAAGGGCAAACAAATCGTTTGTTGCCTCCTAGTTTTGTGTGAATGTGACCACATTTTGAGCAGGTCTTGCTGGTGTATTCTTCCGTTACGTCTACTACAACACAGCCATACTTAGCCGCTTGATGCTTCAACGTTTGCTTGAAACGGTAATGCGACCATGTAACCAGTTTTCGCGCCGTCTTAGTTGATAGCCGCCTTTTACCACGCTTGACCATGTTTTTGACCTCAAAGGTTGGCAAGAATATGATTTTGTATTTGGTGCATAGATAATTAGCCGCTTTCTTGTGTAGCTCCGAAACTAGGTTACGGATTTTTATCCGGATTTTTTGGGCGGCTTTACGCAACCGATACCGCCAACGTTTAAACTGGCGTCCCTTAGCTTTTCCAATCCGAGACATTAGCTGGTCAAGATGGCTAGATAATCGATAAATGCGCCCTATATCGTACTTGCCAATCTCCCATATTTCTTGCCCATCAAATCCAGTCAGAAACGTTCTAACGCCAGGGTCAAGCGCAATGGCTAACTGACTGTTCAGGGGCTTGGGTAATGGTGCGTCTATGGCATAGCAAATAAACCAGCGCCCTTTATCCAGAACCAAGGTAGGCTCATGTTGCATTGCTTCGATAATTGGTTCACTTGCCTTAAAAGTTAAGCCCTTGGTTTGTGTTGGATAAAATGTCCCATTCTTCCAATTGTTCTTTTGAAACCGAATGGATTTAACGGGTTCACGCACTGACCGAAACTTAGCATCTCCACCCGATTTTTTTGCCGCTTTGTGTGCTTCAAACGCTTGAAATACAGCTAACTGGCGTGGGCTATAGGGAGCTTGACTTACCCAAACCGGAGCCAAGCTCATCACCACTTTTCTTAAGTCGTACTTACCAATTTTTTTAGTCTTAAGTATGGCGATGGCTTGGTTGAAACACCATCGGGCGGCTGACATCCATTGGCACCAAGTCTTAGCTAACTTGTCTTGAGGGTAGACTCGAATCTTCTTTGATAGCAGACTTGTACTTTCGGAGTCCGTACAGTCGGCAACTAAAGACGTGGACAATGGCAAGGATATCCTCAACCATTTCTCGCTCTGGAGATAAGTCACTTCGGTTGAGAACCACGAGTTTGCAATCTTTTTGCTGACAGAACCATTCGATGAGATCAAGACCAAACCTGACGAGTCGGTCTTTGTGGCAGACCACAACTTCTCTGACGTTTCCTGACAAGACTTGTCCCAAAAGGGAAAGAAGCCCTTTGCGTTTGTAGTTGAGTCCTGATCCGACTTCTTTGATAAGTTTTCCTTCTGTAAATAGTGATTGCAGGTAGTCAGCTTGTCGCTCAAGGTCTGCCTTTTGCTTGTATGAGCTAACCCTGGCATAGAGGATTGTGATCCTTGTATCGCCTTCTGGATTGACGACGGAATCGATATCATACCGTCGATGACCCGCAGGAGTTCTAATTGTTCGTATTTTGCCGTCTCTGTCCCAGTTTCGCAGTGTTTTTTCTGATACTTGGAGGATTTGAGACGCTTCCCTTGGTGTGGCATATCTCATCGAAATTTGCTGCTAACGTACTTAATATACTACCACGAAAAGGGAAGCTATTTCCGGAAATATCTAGAAATTACCAGAAAATCAGGCTCTAATCGTCAACACTCTCAGGAACCCCCACTGGGGAAATACCTGCGATCGCCCGCAGGTTTTGGCTGCGAATTAATTCAGTAAAATTTAAACTCACTCGCCCTTCTATCTCAGCCACGGATGCAATCGCCGCTAATAGATGCTGTGCCGCTTCTGTTTCGGTATAGCCGCGCCGTAGAGCAACTTTAAGCGCATCAGTATCCCCATCCAAGTGAGTTTGGCAACGGCGAGTATTGCGCCAAATTTGACCTCCTGCGATCGCACTCAATCCCGTCGCCACAACAACACCCACCGCATCGCCTTGCATCAGTTCCACCATTCCCCCTAACAATCCCGCAATTACGACGCCTTGATATAAATCTGGCTTAAACCATTTGATATTAATCAACCAGCTTACGGTACTTAGGAGCAGCATATCCCGTTGCGGTCTGGGTAAGCGACGCCATAGATCAAAATTAATATAAATTGGACGATCTCTCAACCAAGGCATCGGCAAAGGAGTTTCAATCACCGCCGTCTGTTGCGGTTTACTGATAATTTTCGTCAGCATTCGCCCAGAGGCGGGCATTATATCACGCAAACGGCGAATTTCTGGCTCTGGATTCATCAGACGAGGGACTCGGACTTAGAGGATAAAGGGTATTCAAAGCACTTATTGTCCAAACTATCTCATGATTGACTCAAAACTCAAAACGTCTGGGCAGGGGAAACCCCTAAAATAGGCACAGGAGATTGTCAAAACAAGACTCTCACCTCAAGCTACAACCAAGCGATAAACTATGGACGCTTTTACCCCATTTCCGCCGCAATGGACAAAATCAGCAACTCATGCATTAGAATTCTGCTGTCCCTCCTGTCATGCTTCTTGCATGGAAGCCCAACGGGTTTGGATTAATCGACAATCACCAGTCCTGACTGAAGATTATCGCAAGAAGTGGCAAGAGTTCTATCAATGCCAGTGTGGTACAGTGTGGTGGGCTTGGAGTAGCGATCGCCCTCCCTCGGAATTAACTAACCGCGATCAACCCCCAGATTTGTGAGTTGCATACAATAACAAGTAAGTAGCCCATGGCAGTAGTTGGGCTAACATTGCTTTGTTCTATGCGCCTTTCCACTCTCATAGCCCTAACCCTGAGCTATAGGCGACAGCAGAGCGCTCTCCCCTTTGGGAGCGTCGGGAAGGATAGCCTGACAAGGCGAGCGAAGCGGAGTTGTCAAATTTCATGGGTCGAATATATACTAGAAACGTGGCAAACGTAAAATAAATAGATTTGCCATTCTACGCCTTTGTTTCGGGCAATGCACAGAGTAGACACCCATAGCTGGAATAGGTTTTCTGGAAAAGCAAAAAACGAAAGCTTAAAAACAAGTTCTCACACTTAAAAAAAAAGTATTAAAAAGTGGATCTGGGCATCTTACTCACTATAAAAAGCTCGAATCCTACGCTCTAGAAATAGAGATCGTTATAGATGTAGTAGGTGGGAGAAGCCAGCAGCGTATACTTGTATCGCTGTCTGGAGTATGTCACTACAGCAAGTCTCTGGGGAATGCCAATTGCCCCAATTCATGCTGTTGAGCAAGCCGATGATACTGTTTCCTTAGACAAATTACCAGGGACTACCAATCATAGTGAACGCACTCCAGTAATAAGGATGTTCAAAGTTTACGTCTCCGAGTCTAGCTAATTCTGGCGGTAACGAGATTGATTTATCACCGGCAATCAGTTGACCCCCTTCGAGATAAACTTGTCCCTGCAACATTGCCAGTTGAGTTTGTCGCAGTGCTTCTGCTTTAATTGGGGCTTGTTTGAGGGTTTGATAGAGTTTGGTCATTAATCCGAGAGTTCCCTCATCACTGACATACCATAAACTGCCTACGGCTGATTTTGCACCCGCTTTAACCGCTAATCCAGCAAAACCCAATTCGGCTTCCTCATTCCCCAAAGCGGTGCGACAAGCACTGAGAACTAATAATTCGACGGGGGGATTATTCCAATCTAACTGAGGTAATTGATTGAGTCGCAGCTTCCTATCCCAAAGTTGGATATAAGAATTATTCGGTGCTCCTGATTGGAAATTAGCATGAGTGGCTAAGTGGATAATGCCAAAGGGTTGCTGCTGACGTTGTGATTTTAGATTTTCTAGGGTAAAAGCATCGTTGAGAAAAGATCTGCCTTGCCACAGAGATTGGGTAATTTCTGATAATTCTACTGGAACCGCAGGTAAGGGCTTTTGGTCAGTAAATAGTGCAGCACCCATAGCTAAAACTTCCATGTTTTCAATGGGTTTGTAGTTCGGGTTTACTAGGCTTAAACTCGGCATTAAGCCAACACTATATTTCTCAATCAAAAACTGCTGCCCATCGTAAAGAGCCGCCATAGGAATAGAGCGTAAACCGTAATCTACTATAAACGTTACGTTTTCGATACCTAGAGCTTGCAGTTCGGCTTCCATGGGAGCAACCAGCCAATCATAGAGTCGTTTTCCGGGCAGAATGTAGCCTTGGCGACTGCGAACATTGGTAACTTCTAAGCGAAACTGATCCGCAACCTTGAGAACTTGTTGGCGAGTGATTCCCGTCAGTCGTTTGCGAATGGGTAATCCATTAGAGGTAACGAGTAGTAATTCTACTTGGTCTTCAGGATTGCGGGTTTTAGTAGGATAATTTTGCCTTAAAGATGATGGATTTTCCGCCTGATTAGAAATCTCTGGCGGGACAAAACTGATATAAAGCAATGCTGGTTTAACCCCTGTAGTTTTCTCGATGTTGTCGAGAATATCTCGGCTTTGGGCGAGAGTAACTAAGGGAATATCAGTGGGTAAGCCTAAATAGTCTACAAATTGCTGAGTAAAGTTTTCCTCTGAGGCGTCAACGGATTGGAGGGATGACTCAGAAGCACCTGATGATGAGGCTTCACTGGATGAGTTGTTAGCGGGGGTGGATGAATTGCTATTCGCTTCATTAGATGAGGTTTCAGCGGAGACGGATGGATTATTAGTGGTTTCCCTAGGACTAGGATTAGTTGAGTTAATTGGTTGATTTGTTGGTTCAGAGAGAGTCGTATCGCTGGGATTACTCAGATTATCTTCTGGGTTAATGGAGGTTGTATCCTCAGGATTCTCTAGATTATCTTCTGGGTTAATGGAGGTTGTATCCTCAGGATTCTCTAGATTATCTTCTGGGTTAATGGAGGTTGTATCCTCAGGATTCTCTAGAT
>NZ_JBKHUP010000184.1:0-9091 GCF_046565525.1 Coleofasciculus sp.
GCAGGGGGAGCAGGGGAAGCAGGGGGAGCAGAGGGAGCAGGGGGAGCAGAGGGAGCAGGGGGAGCAGAGGGAGCAGGGGAAGCAGGGGGAGCAGGGGAAGCAGGGGGAGCAAGCAACACGATCAGTTTGTGTCGAACTGCTCGAAACAATAATTGGCAAGGGTTGTGGCTTAAGTTGACGCGGATGACAGACGTGCGCCCTTTTAAGTAGGTTGGTGGAAATAAACCTGGAGTTTTATTGCGTCTTGTACCCCCCAGCATAAGTAATGACACACATATTTTGATACTGGATATGATAGCCAAAAGCTACACCCGCGACTTGAAAAGCTGAATTAAAGATATTTTTTCGATGCCCGCGATCGCGCACCCCATCATCGATAATTAATTGCATGATAATTTCATCTGCCCGTGCCACACCATAAGAAATATTTTCACCTGCGGTGATCTGCCAACTCCCATATCGATTCAGGCGGATAAAAGGAGTGCTGCGATCGCTACCAATATGCCCAATACTTCCTGTTTGTCCTTGATCACGAACATGATCCCTCGCCGCTTTTGACATCCCCAGAGATAGTTTGAACGGCGATAATGGACGAGTGGATTGGAGAAAATCAATCGCCTCATCAACAGCGTTTACACCTTCAATTGTGCGTAAAAATACCTGTTGCGAAAGGTTGACCTGATTTACCGAAAAGCGCTGTCTCCAGTTGTTTAAAAGCGTAAGATAAGACGTGGGCTTTGTTCGCACTTTATTCGTTTCCTCAATCACCCTAAATTCCAAGGGCGAGAGAATAATTGTCTGTGCTGAATTCATTGTTTATCCTTAGGTGTGGGATATCACACAATTACAATAGATCTATTGGGTTCTGGGAAAACGGCTCACGGAAGCCACCCTATCCGTACTGTCACCAAAAACCCTAATATATACTCGCTTGCTTACCAGTTTCTCAGGAACAACGCTGTGCAAATTCCTCGACTGCACCCAGACACCATCGCCCAAGTCAAAGAACGAGCAGACATTGTTGATGTCGTCTCGGAGCGAGTTGTGCTGCGAAAGCGGGGAAAGGAATATGTAGGCTTGTGTCCCTTCCATGACGAAAAGACACCCAGTTTTACCGTCAGTCCCGGCAAACAAATGTACTACTGCTTCGGCTGCGGTACGGGTGGAAGTGCGATTAAATTCCTCATGGAAGCAGAAAAACAGTCCTTCAGTGAGGTAGTCTTCGACTTAGCACAGCGCTATCAAGTGCCGGTGCAAACCCTGGAACCTGAACAACGCCAGGAGTTACAGCGTCAGTTATCCTTACAAGAGCAACTGTATGAGATTGTGGCACTAGCCGCATCATTTTATCAACATGCACTACGACAACCCCAAGGACAGCAGGCGCTAGAGTATTTACAATCTCAGCGACGTCTGGATGAGGAAACGATCCAACAGTTTCAGATAGGGTATGCGCCGGCGACGTGGGAAACCCTGTACCGCTATCTAATCGAACAAAAAGGCAAACCGGTACAACTGGTAAAAGATGCTGGATTAATCTTGCCACGCAAGTCAGGAGACGGCTATTATGATCGGTTTCGCGATCGCATCATGATTCCGATTCATGATCGTCTTGGGCGAGTCATTGGTTTTGGCGGGAGATCATTAGGTGATGAACTTCCCAAATATCTTAATTCTCCAGAAACGCCTCTATTTAATAAAGGGAAAACCTTATTTGCTTTAGACAAAGCCTACAACGCCATTGGGGATAAGGATCAAGCCGTTGTCGTCGAAGGCTATTTTGATGCGATCGCGCTGCATCGAGTGGGGATTCAAAACGTTGTCGCCTCATTGGGTACAGCCTTAAGCCTGGATCAAATGCGCCAACTACTGCGTTACAGCGAATCCAAACAAATCATCCTCAACTTTGACGCCGACAAAGCCGGAACCACAGCCGCCGAACGCGCGATCGGAGAAATTGCCGACTTAGCCTATCAAGGACAAATTCAACTGCGGGTACTCAACCTCCCCGATGGTAAAGACGCCGACGAATTCCTTACCCATACCCCTGATGGGGCACAACAATACCAACAGCTATTACAAAATGCGCCCTTATGGTTAAATTGGCAAATTGATCAACTCCTAATAGGTAAAGATCTCAAACAAGCCAATCAATTTCAACAGGTGGCACAGAAAATTGTCAAATTGCTGTACCAATTAGAAGATATTAATCAACAAACCTATTATATTGATTATTGTGCGGAAAAGCTGAGTCGCGGAGAAGCCCAAATGATTCCTCGACTCATCCAAATTTTCCAAACTCAACTCAATAAATTACGCCAGACTCCGATCAAGAAAGATGAGAAATCCAATCTTAACCAGAAAAACTTATCAATCTCGATCGACTTATCCATTAGCGAAGAACACAGTCTACTCGAAGAAGCGGAAGCATTACTCTTACGCATTTATCTGCACCGTCCCGAATATCGCCAGACTATTATTGAAACTTTAGATACCAAAGATTTGCTATTTAGTCTTTCTCCCCACCGATTTTTATGGCAGCAAATATTAGACCTGCAAGCCGTCGCTCAACCTATCCTATCCCAGCAACCTGAAAAGCTCATCTCCTTACTCCAAGACCGCAGTATCCAGTTTCCAGAGGAGATGGTTATGGTGGAACATTTATTCCACTTAAATGAAAAGCAGTCTATTGAAGATATTATTCGCACTCCCTTAGATATTCGCACTGCTACTGCTTCTTTAGAGGTCGTGATGTGGAACAAGCACAAGCGATATTGTCTAGAGCAGTGGAAAACTCTCAATGTTGCCACTGACCCAAACCGTAAGGACTACTATTCTGAAGGAATTAAGGAAGCCTATAAACGCTTGCAAGAGTTACAGAAAATGCGTCAAGCTAACATGTTAGACATCCACAAATTCACCCCCATCTAATATTATGTCCGGAAACTTTTAAAAGCAAAATAAAGTATCGCGGGTTTGGCGACCTGTGGTAGGGTTTGTACCTGTCGCAATTTGACACAATTGTTCCTCGGCTTTGGGATCAAGAAAAGCATCGGTAAAATCAGCCCCTTCAATCGTCGCGCCATCAAACTGAGCATTGAAAGCGTAGGCACTTTCAAGCACGGCATTTTTCAAATTAGCACCGTTCAAACGCGCTTTATCTAACGTTGAGTAACTGAGGTTTGCTCCTTCCAAGTTCGCCAATTTCAGATTAGCACCAAAAAAACTGACTCCCTGCAAATCGGCATGGCTAAAATTACTTTCTCGCAAATCCGCTTGGTTAAAACTGGCATCAGTCAGCACACGCTCCGAAAAATCTGAATTAACCAAAGATTGTTTGGTATAATCCACAGCCAAAGCTGGGGCGGCGGGAAGCATTGCTATAGCAAAAGGGCTAGCGATAAACATGCATAAGCTAACCACCCAAACTAAAATGAATCTGAACATAGTTTTGGCAATCTGTAGATATTTATTTATATAATTATCCTACCAGTCAATCGTCATCAATCGCCGTGTCAAAAAGGGGGTTACTTTTCGCTCCCTTGAGTATGACGAATGACCAATGACATAAACAAATGACAAATAACAAAGGACAATTAGGAGAACAACTCGTTGCTACCTGGTTACAAGCACAAGGTTGGACTATCTTACATCATCGATGGCATTGTCGTTGGGGAGAAATCGACTTGATTGCCTACTGGGATGTAGAGGAGAGGGAAAATCCCCTATCTAATCTGGGTAGAAACCCCCAACTCTATCCCCCTACCCCCCCACCACCAAACGCTGAGTCACATATCCTAGCATTTGTCGAGGTAAAAACTCGCAGTCGAGGGAATTGGGATGCCGATGGTGGATTGGCAATTACATCCTCTAAGCAAGCCAAACTTTGGCGAACAGCCGAACTATTTTTAGCAGAACATCCCGATTTAAGTGATCTTCCTTGTCGGTTTGATGTCGCCCTGGTTCGCTACCACCGTCTTTGCCAAAGCTCACGCCCTGTTGCCATCAGTGACGTGTTACCAACTTCAGCCCCTCAATTCGGTGAACCGTTTACTCTGGGAGGATATGAGCTTATTCTACAAAACTATATCGAGTCAGCTTTCTGTTGACGAAGGGCGGGTTTTGTGGAGCACTTATCGGTAGATACTCCTTAAATGCTAAAACTCGCCCTTAGGTAAGGCATGGCTTTTGTATTCGTCCCGATGTTGGAGTCTGATTGATGGGAACTCTTTACGCTAATGTTTCTGGACAGTATCCTAGTCCCATGGTAAATTGTTGGCGAAACGCTTCAATATCCGTCTTATCAGGGTGACCATGAGACACCACCGCGACTTGGTAGCGACGCATGACATCGATAGGAGATTGTCCCGTATCGAGGCTCCAAAAAGCCATTTGCAAGCGCATGTCGGGTTGGAACGGAATCCCCAATTCGCTCATGAAGGCTTGGAAGTCTCCATGTTGCTGAGGTGTGAGGGGGCTGCTCATTTTAACTTTAATTACCCAGCCATCAATTTGATGAATCACCGTTGTATATTGAACGGGAAGCTGGATCATGGAGTGGAGGTACTCGACCACTCGCAGTGTCAAACTAGCATTGGCTAAAAAATAAAGGTAATCCATAGGGCAGCTAGGCGTGGAGTGCAAGGAAGTGCTATACCTTCATTCTGACAACGGGGATCAGGAATTGGTAGGGGAAAAGCCCCCGCTCTCAACTGGGGGATCATACCCAATTTCCTTGTTTTAGTCCTTTGTCATTTGTTTTTGGGGATGAGTACCGGATGGCACAAGGTAAGTCACAGTATACAGTAGAGCTAAAACCCCGACCCGTCCCTGACCTACCCAATTTGTCAAAGATTGATGAAATACTGTACTTGACTTAAATAACCACCTATGCAAAATGACCTATTGCTTTCCAGCTATAACTATGATCTGCCAGAGAGTCAGATTGCTCAAACCCCGCTTTTCCCTAGAGATAGTTCTCGTTTGCTAGTGGTTGAGTCTCCCACTCATCATCAACACTGCATTTTTCGAGATTTACCTCAGTTATTGCGTGCCGGCGACTTGTTAGTTCTGAATAATACTCGTGTGATTCCGGCTCGACTCTACGGGCGGAAGGTAACTGGCACACCCGTAGAAGTGTTACTGCTAGAGGAACGGGAGCACAACTGTTGGTTAGCATTGGTGAAACCGGGACGACGGCTGAAAGTGGGTTCAACGATAGTCTTTGAACCCGATAAACCTGTCGCTTCGGTAAGTTATGGGGAGACTCCCCCATCATCAGACGAGACAGAAACAGCAGGACTTATAGAGACAAAGAATCGAGAGACTTATGGTTCTATGCCTCCCCTCCAGGCAACGATTATCGCTAGAGATGACGAAACCAAGGGGCGTCTATTGCAGTTTGACCTACCCAAGGGCAAGTCCTTAATCACCCTATTACCCCACTACGGTCAAGTTCCGTTTCCGCCTTACATCACCCACTCTCAAGCCACACCCGATCAGTATCAAACCGTATACGCCAAAATCCCAGGTGCAGTAGCCGCCCCGACAGCCGGACTCCATTTTACCCCTGAACTGTTGCAGAGGTGTCATCAACGGGGAATTGAGCAGGCGTCGATTACCTTACACGTTGGTGTGGGTACGTTTCGCCCGGTGGAAATCGAAGATGTGACGAGTCATCAAATGCATGGCGAGTGGTTGGAGGTATCCGCCGCAACGGTGGCACAAATTCAGCAAACCAAAGCCTCAGGTGGGCGGGTGATTGCCGTTGGTACAACCGTGGTTAGGGCTTTGGAGGGGGCGGCGGCGAGTGGGGAATTGCAACCCTATGGTGGCAAAACCGAATTATTTATTTATCCCGGTTACCAGTGGCGGGTGGTTGATGGGTTAATTACCAATTTCCACTTGCCCCGTTCTACACTATTAATGCTCGTGAGTGCCTTGATTGGCAGAGAGCGGCTGTTGAAGTTGTATGCTGAAGCGATCGCGTATAATTATCGATTTTATTCCTTTGGTGATGCCATGCTGATTTTGCCAGAAGCGGTTAGCGATTAAAGTGCGAACCAATCGGGGAGTGAACAAGAATCGCGGCAATCTCCTGCTTCAACGAAGTAAGCCGGAGAAGGATAGCGGACGGGCTAGGGATTGAATATCCCCTAGCCTGTCAAGTAAAAATAGGCAAATTCATGTTAAAATGTAGGGATGAAAACACGTAGAGTAACCTACAGACTTTATCCAAACACAACCCAATGTGACAAGCTCCATTGGGCTAGAAAGATGCACTGTGAACTCTACAACGCGGCAATTGCAAATCGTAGGACACAGTACAAGCGCTTTGGGCATTCTGTTTACTATTTTGAACAGCAGAATTGTTTACCTGAGTTTAAAAAGGTTTGGATTGAGTATGCAGAATTAGGTTCTCATACGTTACAAGCTACATTAAAACGTGTTGATTTTGCTTATACTCGTTTTTTCAAAGGTTTGGGTAAATATCCTAGATTCAAGGCAAAACGAAGATACAGTGGCTGGACATATCCGGATAAAGCAAGTTGGAAAGATTTTTTCTTAGGCAAAAATGGTCATCTTGAGTTGAGAGACCTTGGCTTAAAGCTCCAGATGCGAGGCAAAGCTAGAACTTGGGGAACTCCAACAACCTGCACGATTTTCTTTAGAAACAGCAAGTGGTATGCATCAATAACAGTACAGTGTGAGCCAACTCGTCAAACAGGTACGAGTTCAATTGGAATTGACCTTGGGTGCAAAGACGCGATCACCCTGTCAACAGGCAAAAAAATTGCTAAACCAGATTTTATTAAGGAGGGACACAAAAAAGTTAAAGTAGCCTCTAAGCGTTTAAGACGCAAAAGAGCGCCTAACAGAAACAAAAAAGTTAAAGGCTCAAGACGATGGAAAAAAGAACGGAAGCGGGTTTCTAAACTCCAGAGCAAGATAGCTCGTCAACGAGAAGATTGGCTGCATAAAATAACCAGCGAGATAGTTAGCAGTAATAGCCTAATTGCTGGTGAGCAGTTAAATGTCAAGAAGATGACGGGTAAAGCTAAGAAAGGTAAACGCAAAAAACAGAAAGCCGGATTAAATCGGTCTATCCTTGATGTTGGATTTGGCATTGTTGGAGATTTATTAACTTACAAAGCGGCTGAAGCTGGCGGATTTTATGTTGAGTCACCAACTCGAACACTTAAACCAACTCAAAGATGCGCTAAATGTTGGGAATTAACACCCAAGAGCTTGGCTGATCGAGTTCACGTTTGCTCTAATTCCCACTGTAATCATGTTGAGGATAGAGATGTTAATGCTGCCCAAGTTAACGAAATTTGGGCAAGGGGTTTGGAACGAGCCTCTTTAGACGTAGAGTCGCCTAGCTCTACTGATTGCTCCAAGCATGAAGCAACTAGGGATGTTGAAACGTCAGAAACAGCGACTTACTGCGTTGAAGTCGCTGTAGTTCATATTGGCACTATTAAGATAGGAAGCTACGGACTCTTGACCTCGTACATATTCCCTATTCAATTTCCCAATCGTCTTCTACCATGTCTAAAAACTATCACCGACCCTTTGGACTTACCGCCGCCCTATTCGCACTCAGTCTCCTGTCGGCTAGTCCCGCCTTCGCTGAGACTCTACCCAAGCGTCAGCACAGTAAGCAGTTAGTTGAAGGGTTATACACAAATGACCTAGAAGCGGCGACATTTTTTCAACAAGGAGTCATGCGCTATAATCGCGGTGACTTCAAAGCCGCCGAGATCGCCTTTGGCAAAGCCCTCCAGGAAGATCCGTTTATCCCCATGGCAAGGTATTTGCTGGGGAATGCCCTGTTTCAGCAAGGTCAGATTGACTCAGCCGCTGAACAATATCGCATGGCGATTGGTCTCGATCCTAATATGGCAGAGGCACATTACAATCTGGGCTTGATGTCATACCAACAAGGCAATATCGAGGAAGCGATTAGCGCCTATCAACAGGCGATCGCTCTTGATCCCAATTTAGCCGCCGCTCGCTATAATTTAGGCTTGGCATTAGAAGCCCAAGGTGACACGGAAGCCGCACTGAGTGAATACACACAAGCCGTTCGCCTCAATCCTAACTCCGCTGTTGCTAAGTACAATTTGGCATTACTACTCGCCAAACAAAACCAAACCGATTCCGCGATCGCGGCACTACGGCAAGCCGTTCGCAACGATCCACAATTCGTACAAGCCCATTACCAACTGGGATTGCTGCTGGCTCAACAAAATCAGATTACCGAAGCCAAAAATTCCTTTATCAAAGCAACTCAGATCAATCCACGATTTGCATCGGCTCATTATCAACTGGGTCTAATTCTTTTACAACAAGGGGATGTTGAGGAAGCCATTCGCCGATTTGATTGGGTAACACGGCTAGATCCTGACAATGTGGATGCTTTGCGCCAATTGGGAGCCGCACTGATTAAAAATGGGGAATATGAGCGGGCGATAACAGCACTTCAACGAGCCGTAGAACTTGATTCTTACGATTCGCTGGCGCACTATAATTTAGCCGTAGCGCTGCATCGAAATCAACAGTATGATCAGGCTATTGCCGAATATCAACAAGCCATTCTGCTCAATCCAAAACTATCACTCGCGTTTTACAACCTAGGAATAGCCCTCCAGCAAGTTGGACGGGGACAAGAGGCGGTTTCCTTCCTCTTAGAAGCCAGGAATTTGTTTATTGAAGAAGGCAATTTGGAGAAAATTGATGCCGTTGACCAATATCTAACACAACTCAACATCTCATCGAACCCATTGCCCAATTCACTCCAGCCAATGCCTGCAATAACTGAAGAACCCTAGTGAATGGCACGCTCCAGTCAGTCCTGAACTAAAGTACTCTAACACAAGCCGCTCCGTGTCTACGCCCTCCGAGTAATCTGCTAATACCAAGTTGCACCTCAAAGAGGTAATCTTTCATGGTTCACGAAGTTTTAACCAGCTTGACTGGTGACGCTATCCGTCGAACAGTGGACAGTAATAGACAACAAATACCAAAACTGTAGAGATAGCCAGTCTCAGTTCTTTAATGAACTACGCTACCTGGGTCATGACACCTT